>JBKPJK010000262.1:0-2267 GCA_046730635.1 Pseudomonadota bacterium
TGCGGCTCCGGCGGGACAGGCACAAACCAATCCGAAGCCCGAAAGGCCGCAAGACAAGATAGTCTGCAAGTTCGTCAACTCCACGGGCAGCCGCCTCAGCGGAACTCGCGAGTGCAGAACGCGCGCCGAATGGGAACGGGCGTCAGCAGACACACAGGACGACATCGATCACATGGAAAAGCGTGCGACCGGGAACCCCGTCGACGACAGTGGATCCCTGATCAAAGGTCCGCATTAAAATTGTCGCTCCAAAAGTGGCGCGCCCGGCTCCGAAGCCAGTTCGGGTTGTCTAACTAATGGTCCGCTTTCCA
Organism: Pseudomonadota bacterium; assembly: GCA_046730635.1. Lineage (GTDB taxonomy): Bacteria > Pseudomonadota > Alphaproteobacteria > Sphingomonadales > Sphingomonadaceae > Sphingomicrobium. The sequence goes on from JBKPJK010000262.1 coordinate 312, forward strand.
CCCATTCTGGACCCTACGCCTTGGCCTGCATTCGACCCTTCGGGCGGCCGAAATCGCGATCGCGTCTTATGTCAATTGGGATCGTTGGGCGTGAATTGGTCGCCCGATGGTTGCCGAGGCGCATTCTCGAAATCCTCGCGCGTCTGGTCCGACTCTGCGTTCCATTGAGCTCGTGTCTTGCATACCCGCTGGCCGCCGACGCGGCTCCCCGTGGTGTTGATTGACCGGCAAACTAGCTTTTCGTCTGCCTGCGTGCTCTTGCCGTCGGAAGACTGATGCACGGGCGACCCGGCGGTGGCCGGCGCAGCAATGATCGAAGCCGCCATGAGAAATGCGATCCGGTCCATCGTCGTGCCCCCTTGGCTCCGAACGTCCCAGAAGTACGTCCTTTAGCACATTCCAGCCAAAGCAGACATTCCATCTGTCCTACGACCTCGCAGCTGTGGCATGCTGCGGCGATGCGGTTCTTTGCTTCTCGATCGGCGCTCCCGGGAGGCCTGCCTGGACCAGGATCCGTGCGGGCGCCGAAAGCCGGCGTCAGTGCGAAGATCGGTGAAGATCGGAGCCGCGCGGCATGAAAATCGCCTGCATCGGAGCGGGGCCTGCAGGCCTCTATTTCGCGATCTCGATGAAGCTGCGCGACCCCAGCCATGAGATCGAGATATTCGAGCGCAACGCGCCGGGCGTGACCTTCGGCTGGGGCGTCGTCTTTTCCGACCAGACGGTCGAGAACCTCAGCGCGAACGACCCGAAATCCGCGAAGATCATCGCCGACGAGTTCGCGCACTGGGACGATATCGACGTGCACATCCACGGCGAGACCATCACGTCCTCGGGCCACGGTTTCATCGGCATCGGTCGCAAGCGCCTGCTCGAGATTTTGCAGGAGCGGGCGCGCGAGCTCGGCGTCGTCCTGTATTTCGAAGCGGAATGCGATCCAGCCGATCCGAAGTGGCGCGACTATGATCTGGTCATTGCTTCCGACGGCGCGAACTCGCGTTTCCGCGACGCTTATGCGGATGCGTTCGGCGTCGACATCGACGTGCGTCGAAACAAATTCGTCTGGCTCGGCACGTCGAAAGTGTTCGACGCCTTCACCTTCGCGTTCGAGAAGACCGAGCACGGGTGGATCTGGGCTCATGCCTATCGCTTCGCCCCGGATTGCTCGACCTTCATCGTCGAGTGCGACGAGGACACCTGGCGCAGTTTGGGCTTCGACAGAATGGATCAGGACGAAGCGATCGCAGCTTGCGAGCACCTGTTCGCGAAATATCTCGACGGCCACAAACTGATGTCCAACGCCGCCCACCTGCGCGGCTCCGCGCAGTGGCTGAACTTCAGGCGCATCAAGTGCGAGCGCTGGTCGACGGGAAACGTCATCCTGCTGGGCGACGCCGCTCACACAGCGCATTTCTCCATCGGATCCGGCACCAAGCTCGCGCTCGAAGACGCGATCAAGTTGGCTGAGGTGCTGACCCGCAAGGGCCTCAGCCTCGAAGCGGCGATGGACGAATATGTCGCCGAGCGGAACCTCGAGGTCCTCAAGCTCCAAAACAGCGCGCGCAACTCGACCGAATGGTTCGAGACCCTCGATCGCTATCTGCATTTCGAGCCGCTTCAGTTCGCTTATTCGCTGCTCACTCGAAGTCAGCGTATCAGCCATGAGAATCTACGCCTGCGTGATCGCCAGTGGCTGGAGGGAGTCGAACGCTGGTTCTGGAAACGCGCCACTGACGGCCGATCCAACAAGACGGCCCCGCCGATGTTCGCGCCGCTCAAGCTGCGCGAAATGCAGGTCGAGAACCGCATCACGGTCTCGCCGATGGCGATGTACTCCGCTGTCGATGGAACTCCGAACGACTTCCACTTCGTGCATTATGGCGAACGCGCGATGGGCGGCGCGGGCCTCGTCTTCACCGAGATGACCTGCGTGTCTCCCGAAGGACGGATCAGCCC
>JBKPJK010000263.1:0-10658 GCA_046730635.1 Pseudomonadota bacterium
GCTTCGCGCTTCCTACAGCAGTCTGCTTGTGCCTTGAGCTCACGGATGCGACCTCAGTCCCGTCCCTCCCGCACCCTAGGTCCGGCGCCTCCGGGCGAGCTGACCGGGCGCCGTGTCACCCTCGATGCGACGCTCGTCGGAGTGGAGGATGTCACCCCTGAACGCGGCACTTCGCCTCCGGACTGGCGGATCGAGGGAGACAAAGTGGAGGAAGTGGAAGGAGCCCCGGTTTCAATCAGTCACCTTGACGTCATCCTGTTTGCGTCGTGGCCGTCGCCCGCCGCTCACCGAGTCAGCTGCCGCCCTGCGCTCGGCCGCTCGCGTTGACTCTACGGCTGTTAAGGCGCAGGCCCCGCGCCCGGCGCGAGGGGGCTCCCATTGGGGGATCGCGCCACATTCGATTCCCTGGTGCGCGTATCACGCCAAACAATCGGGGGGTTATCCATGAAGCAAGTGATGAAGCTCGCGGCAGCCGCGGCGCTCGGTGCCATTGCATCAGGTACGATCGTCTATGCTCAGACCGGCTCGGCGGAGCCGCCACGGGCCAGGGTCGCGCTCTATCGCGCTGCGCCTGGACAGCAGGTCGCCTTGTTGCGGTGGCTTGCGGGCCAGAACCGCGCCGCCCAGGCTGCAGGGCTGCCTGCGGGCAAGCTCTATGTCCATACCGACGGGGACAGCTGGGACTATCTGGCGATCGACCCGGTGACGACCCCGGCGCAGGACGCTGCGGTCGACGCCGCGGCGAAGAAGATGGGCATGCCGGCGGGCCCTGCGGCCTCGCTCGAGTTCCGCAAATATATCGCCATGCACACCGACACGTTCGCGATCGGTCCGGTGACCCCGGAGCAATATCTGGCGATGGCCGGACAGTAAGGACAGCGAGGGCGTCCGGTCGGTGCCGGACGCCGTCCGCCGGCATTGCTACTTCAGCTCCTCCCCTTCGCTTCCACGCGGGGTGATCCAGGTGATCAGGTCCCATTCGTTGCGGATCGCGAGGAGCAAGCTGATTGTGACCACGACCGCAAGGCCCTTGGGACCCCACCACCAGCCGAGCCACAGCGCCAGCGCGACCGTCCCCAGCGCCAGATAGATGGCGCAGGGATAGACTCCGTAGAACCAGAAATCGGTCCAGTGCACTTCCTTCAACCGATGGATACCCACCGCGGACACCAATCCCCGCCCGAGGCCCCACAGCGCGATCGCCGCCGTGATCGCGGCGACGGCATGTACGGTGATGCCGGGGACCAAGGCGGCCGCGCTCAATGCCAGGACGAAGCTGACGCCGAGCACGATCGGGCCCATGTACAGACGCGATCCGGCCAGCACCGTGTCGCGCGGCCGGTCGGTCATCAGGCTGATCACCACGAAGATCAGGCCGATCAGCACCGCCGCCGCGCCGCCGGTCATCAGGAAGAAATCGGACCAGCCTTCGAACATGGATGGATGCCCCCTCTTCGGTCGAGACGCCTGAATAGCAGCCGCCGCCCGGACCGCCAGCCTCCCGCGGGAGCCTCGCTACCAGTGCGAAGATCGGTGAAGATCGGCTTGCCCGAGACCAGCTCCGAGTGCGTTGGGGCCGCCGCATCCGCGCCTCCGTCATCGGCGCAATTCGCGTTGGTTTCCGTTAAATTTATAGTCTAGAAGCCGACATCACGAGCTCAAGAAGGGGTTGCTGCAAAATGACCAGGAATGTCGGACCGGAAGATCGGGTCGTTCGTATTCTCGCAGGTATTGGTTTTTGCGTGCTCGCCTATCTGCAGGTTGCGCCGCCGATCGCCTGCATCGTCCTCTACGTGCTCGGTGCCTATTTGTTGATCACGGGGATCTTCGTGCGCTGCCCGTTCTACAAGCTGATCGATGTGGACACGAGCATCCAGGAACAGCCTTACTCTACCACCGACGATCGCGCGGGCTTCTAGACTGCCGAAGCTCAACGCTTTGTAATCTTTGCTCCATTTGCCGTTCGGGTGGAGTTCCTTACTCCTTGAGGCTCCCCCAAAGCCGAAGGGAGGATTGCATGAAGAAAGTCGTTTTCGCTTTGTCCGCGTTGAGCCTGCTTGCAGGTTCGGCTCCGTCCTTTGCCGCCACCCAATGCCGCGACAAGCACGGCAAGTTCGTCAAATGCCCGCAGGCCAAGGCCAAACAGTGCCGCGATTCCAAGGGTCACTTTACGAAGTGCAAATAAGCCCTTCGGGCGAATCCTTGGTGCCCTGTCCGTTAACCCTGTCCGGTGACCGGCCGCTAACGGGGCGGGAGTAAACCGAGTCTCACGCAGCGGCGCCGACCTTTAGCGAGCTCCGGCGGCCGCTGCGCCCAGAAGCGAAGCGTTCGGAAGCCCTGCCCTTCTTCCTCCCTAAGCCCAGGCAGGGCTTCCTCTTTTCAGTCAGCGGAAAAGCCCGACGAACTCCAGCAGCAGGAAAGCCGATAGCCCGACCCGTTGCCCCGTCCGGCTATTCAGGGCGAGCAGGATCATCGGCATCGCGAGCCGGACCCCGAGCCAGACCTCCCGGAGACCATAGTCGTGCGTCCGGTCTAGCAGCACCTTCGAGACGCCACTTGCGAGCGGCGGAACGATCAGGACGAGGAGGATCAGCACGCGGTGCTTGAGGTAATGCTCCTCGAGCGACCGCTCAGGCTGGTTCTCCTTGCCCGGGAACATGGCGCGGCTGATGAAGACATAGGGCAGCGCGACGCAGGCGGCGGCGACCATCTGCCATCCGGTCACGCCGATGTTCTCGCGGATGTGCCACATGGTCAGCCAGACGTTCATCCCGCCAAGCAGCACGATCCCGCACAGCAAGGGCGGACAGGTCCCGACCTCGATCTTCTCGCAGTCGCGCCACATGTCGGCAAAGCCGATCGCGACGTTGGCGACCGCAATGCCGAGCAGCAGGCCGTAGAAGCTGAACAGATAGTCGAAAGCGTTCATGCCGGCTTCCCTGCTAGGCTCCGAGCATATTAAAGCCCGAGCGGCATGTGCAACCTCTACACCCAGTCCAAGTCGGTCGACGAGGTCGCACGGCTGTTCCGCGACATGCAGATCCCGCTCTCTTTCCCGGAAGGAGCGCCGAACCTAGCTCCGCGGGACATCGCCATCACGGATCCCGGCGTCATCGTCCGACGCGCTTCCGAAGCGGGCGACGCCTACAACCTGCTGGTCCGACGCTGGAGTTGGCCGGGCGCCGGCGGCAAGCCCGTCTATAATTTCCGCTCCGACGGCCGCGAATTCGATTCCGGTCGTTGCCTGATCGTTGCCGACGGCTTCTACGAGTTCACCGCGCCTTCGGAGCCGAAGCAGAAGCGCAAGGATCGCTGGCTCTTCACCTTCGCCGACGGCGAGGCGCTCGGTATCGCGGGACTTGTGCGGACCGACCCAAGGGTCGGAGAAGCGTTCACGATGTTGACGACCGAACCCGGTCCGGACGTCGCCCCCTATCACAGCCGGCAAATCGCGGTTTTGCCGCCTTCAGCATGGAAAGCCTGGCTAGATTATTCCTCGTCGGCGGCCGACTTGTTGAAACCTCTACCGGCGGGAACGCTCAACGTGTGCCTGGCGCCGCGGGAAACCACCGGCGCAACCCTGGTTTAGCAGGCTCGATCAGACGGCCCGAACGAGGCGGAAGGTTTGACGCGATTCGTCCGCCACTACGGAGCGCAAGCGCAGCTCGTAGGCGTCGGCCATTTCGAGATGACGCCTCCGGACGACCTCATGCTTCGCCTTCTTCGCAGCCTGGCGCTCTTCCTGAGCGCGGCGCGCATAATATTTGGCGTCTTTTTCCATACGCCATTCCCCCACACGTCCGCCGCGCGACTGGCCCCACGCGAGTCGCTTGGGCGGGACTTATCCACAATATCATGAAGTCCGATTCGGCCAACTAACCAAGATCAGTCCCGGTTGGGGACAAGATTTCGCTGCATGTAGACGTTGTCGAGCCAACGATCCTTCTTCCATCCGACCGCCTCCAGCCGACCGGCCTCAGCAAAGCCGCACGCCGCATGCAAAGCCACGGATGCCGGCTCCGCGCCACCGATCACTGCAATCATCGTCTTGAAACCGCAGGCGGCGGAGAGTTCCATCAACGCGTTCAGCAATGCCTTCCCGACGCCGCGGCCCGTCCAATCGGGATGAACATAGATGCTGTTCTCGCAGGTGAAGCGATAAGCCGCACGGTCGCGGAATTGCGTCGCATAGGCATAGCCGATCACGGTTCCATCCGCTTCCGCCACGAGGAATGGCCAGCCCTCGCCGAGGATCCAGAGCATTTTCCGACGGATATCTTCGAGAGATGGAGGCTCGACATCGTAGGAGGCAGTGCCATGCAGCACGTGATGCGCATAAATTGCCTGGACGGCCGCTGCGTCTTCCACGGATGCATCGCGGATCATGAGCGTTCCGTGGCGGCGCCGTCCGATCCGGGCAAGGTGAACATCCAACGTTTCACTTACGGTTCACGTAGAGCCGGGCTACTAGTCGGCCGCACGCGACGCAGCCAAACGATCCTTGTCAGTCTATCGCCTCCCCTCTCCATACGAACGCGCGCCGGTCAGCCGGCGGCTGTCCGGACTCGGCTTCGCTTTGGCGATCAACCTGGCGCTGCTGCTTATCCTCATGACGCTGGGCGTCATCCCGCCGCCGGTGCAAAAGGATAATGGGCGGCTGGTGGTCGACTTGGTTCCCGAAGGCCGTCGGGCTTCCCAGGAACAGCCCGAAAAATCCCCAACGCGGCAGCCGCGGGTCGTCACCAACAAGCCGATCCCTCCGCAGCCGCCCATCGTCCTTCCGACCAAGCCGACGATCACCATCCCGCCCCGACCCAAGGAGCATACTCAGCCCTGGCTCGAAATGAGCAGTGCGGACATGGCTTCGGCCGACATTTCGAAACTGCCGGGTAGTGGATCGGGCACCGACGGCGACAGCGAGGCGGTGGGCCGCGGCCCTCACGGCGAAGTCCTCTACGCCGCAGAGTGGGCGCGTCATCCGACGTCAGCCGAGCTTGGCGGTTATTTGCCGCCCAATCCGCCGGACGGATGGGGACTTATCGCCTGCAAGACGATGCCCGAAAATCGGGTCGATGACTGCGTCGAGCTCGACCAATATCCGCACGGCTCGCACCTTGCGAGTGCGGTCCGTCAGGCGGCGTGGCAGTTCCGGGTGAGGCCGCCACGCAAGAACGGCCGCCCAATGGTGGGCGAATGGGTCAGCATTCGCATCGATTATACCTTCAGCGGACGCGGCGGCCTCTAGTTCAGGCTGCAGCTTCTCCCTCGGGTGCGCCTCTTCCCAGCTTGTCGGGCAAGGGGTCGCCCAGCGGCGTGAAGGACAGGCTGACCGAGTTGATGCAGTACCGCTCGCCGGTTGGCGGCGGCCCGTCGGGAAAGACGTGGCCCTGGTGCGAGCCGCAACGCGCGCAGACGATCTCGGTCCGGACCATGCCGTAGCTGGTGTCGCGGATATATTTGAGATGCCCTTCAGCGAACGGCTGGGTGAAGCTCGGCCAGCCGGTACCGCTTTCGAACTTGGTGCCGCCGTGGAACAGCGGGAGGCCGCAAAGCCGGCAAGTGAATACCCCAGGGCGCTTCTCGTTGAGGAAGACCCCGCAGAACGGCGCTTCGGTCCCGTGCTCGAGCAGGACGTGCTTCTCCTCCTCGTCAAGGTCGGCCACTAAAGCCTGAAACTGTTCTTCCGTCGGAGGAGTGAGATCGAAGGTGGTGACGTCGGCGGCGAGATCCTGGGGCATCTTCGGGTCCTTTGCGGCTTGCGTGGCCCTTATCACGAGTAGCGCGGTGGCGCAGCCGGTGAAGACGCAGGCCGAAGCGCTATCCGACGACGCCGCGCAATATGCGGCCCACTACCGCGCGCCCATGCGTGAGGCAGTGCGGCGGCTGGCCGCGCAGCAGGCAAGCGTCAAGGCGACCGACACGATCGCTCGAGAGTTCGCTTCACGATTGGCCGGCATTTCGATCGAACATTCGCCCGAATATCGGATCGCGGTGCTCCTGACGGGCGATGAGCCGGTTGCCGACCGCGAGGATTCGGGGGTGCCGATCCACTTCCGAACCGGGGCCAAGGCCACGCGTGCCCAGGCGATCCTGGCGATGCGCCGGCACCTGATCGATCTGCGCAGCGAGCTGCCGGGCGCGCGCGGCACGGGTTACGATCAACGCACGGGCGAAGTGGTGCTGCTCGTCACCAAGGCGGACGCGCAGACGTTCGGCTTAGATGCGATCCGGTCGCGCGCCGAGCAGATCAGCGGGGTTCCGGTGAGGATCGTCATCAACGATCTCATCGAGCAGAATATGGGCGTCGACGGAGGCGGACGAGTCGAGGGGATCAGCAGCGTCACGGGCCGACGCAACGTATGCACCACCGGCTTCGTCGTGACCGACGGCACGCAAACTGGGATCGCGACCGCGGCCCACTGCCCGGATGAGCTCACTTATTATGACGGGGACGGAGCCACCGTCACCCTCCCCTTCGTGACGCAGTCCGGACTTGCTTACCAGGACGTGCAGATCAATTCGGCGCCGGGTGCCGATCGACCCTTGTTCTACGCCGACCGAGGCGCAGATTCTCTCCGGCGTGTGACGACCTGGCGCAACCGGGACAGCACTCGCGCCGGGGACTTCGTCTGCCACTTCGGTGAAAGCTCAGGCTACAGCTGCGCCGAGGTCGAGCTGACCGATTATGCGCCGCCTGGGGCACTGTGCGGCGGTCCGTGCGAGCCGACCTGGGTTACCGTACGCGGGCCGGACTGTATCCCGGGCGACAGCGGTGGGCCGGTATTCAGCGGAGGCGTCGCGTTCGGAATCGCGAAGGGCATCAATCGGACGCCGGGCGGCCAGTGTCGCTTTTATTATTATATGTCGACCGATTACCTGCCTGCGCCGTGGCGCTTGTTGGTCGCAGCAGACGCTATCCCGCCGCGATGAGGTCGCCGCGCTTCTGACTGGAGCCCGGCACCGGCTCGGCGGCGTCGTTGCCGAGCTTTACGATCCTGTTCCTCTCATCGACGTGAACCACGCTCGGCTGAAGAGAGCGCGCCTCGGCATCGCTCAGCACCGCGTAGCTCATGATGATCACGAGATCGCCCGGATGGACGAGATGCGCCGCGGCGCCGTTGATCCCGATCACCCCGCTGTCGCGTTCGCCCGGGATGACGTACGTCTCGATCCGGGCGCCGTTGGTGATGTCGACGATCGCGACCTGCTCACCTTCGAGCAGATCGGCCGCTTCCATCAGCGCGGCGTCCAGCGTAACGGACCCGACATAGTCGAGGTCGGCCTGCGTCACCGTCGCGCGGTGGATCTTCGACTTCATCATGATCCGCATCATCGTGGGACCGAGCTCCTTGGCTACGACCGGAACGGTGCTCGTCGTTAGATTTGCATCCGTTCGTCGAATATCAATGTTGCGCTGCAATATCGCGCTTGCAGCAGAAGGTGAAGATTCCCAAATGTCGGGTGCGGGACGTGGCGGTTTTTCCGAACTGTCGGATTTGTCTTCACTGTAACGCGTTGAAATGACGTGGTTTTCAAATTTGGCACGGCTCTTGCTGAGAGGGAAGCAAAGCTTTGCCAAGGAGTTCACAAGAATGTCTGCGCAAGAAAATAACGTTCCGCTTCCCCTCCGGTCTCACACGATCCTCGGCGTGTGCGAGGCGATCGGCGAAGACTTCGGGTTCAACCCCACCTTCCTGCGCGTCATTCTTGCGGCCATGGTCCTGTACAGCCCGACGATCGCCATCGGCGCCTATTTCGCGCTTGGTGCGGTGGTCCTGGCGTCGCGCCTTCTCTTCCCGAACGCGGAGCGGCCTCTACCGGCGCAGTCGGATACGCGAACGGCTTCGGAAGACCTGCGACTAGCGGCCTAAGATCGGACGCTTAGAAAGCGGCGCGCGCGGCCGCCCTGGCCTCGAGCAAGTCGAACAAAGCGCGATGCTGAAGCAGCAGCTGCTCGCCGCCGAACGAAAGAGCGCGTTCGCTGGAGGGCGTGTCTGAAGCGCGGTGGATCACTTCGATAATCGAAGCTTCGTCGGGCAGCGACGGTGCCGGGCATTCGAGCCCGACGCGGCTGCAAGCACGATCGAGCAGGCGGCGGATCGGCCACCAGTCGCCGACCAGGCTCGTCGCCGCGCCGAGGGCGCAACCCTTCCGCTCGGAGGACGCCAGGGTTTCAAGCGCATGGCGTGCAGCAAGCAGGCTCGCCTCCGTTTCCGCAGAACCGGGCGTGCTGGGCAGCGGCCCGACCGCCGATGTCAGCCGGACGAGATACAACCGCTCCCGCTCGAAGGCTTCGCCCGCATGTTCGAGCCATTCCTTGGCTTCGCCCGCCGGGCAGCGCTGGAGCGCAATCTCCATCAGACCGGGGTAACGACCATGAAGGCTGCACAGAAGATGCACGGCGTCCGCGAGGTCGCTTGCCGCATAGGGTCCGGACGCTTCGAGCAGAGCATTGAGATGTACATGACGCGCGGTTCCGTCGCCCGCGACGCGAGCGAGCTGCGCTTCGGCAACGCTGACCGGCTGATGATTGACCGACCGGTTGACCGCCATTCCAATCCCCTAATTCGAGCAGGCCCCAATTCGGAGCCCGCCGAGCGTAGTCACACCGGTCCTAACCCAAGCGCGTAAAGACGAGGTTTATGGCCGCGTAAGGTTTCGCAAACGCCTCGTCCCGCGCTGGGACGCTGCTCAGTCGTCGCGGTAGGCGATCTCGAGATTCCCCCACCGGCGACCCTTGATCCACAGCGGAACATAGATGTTCTTGACGGGGATCTTCTTGTCGCCGAGCTCCATTCGGTAGGTGGCGAGGGTGGCCGGACGGTCGCTGGCCAAAGCCATGCGCGTCTGATCGTCGATCATGATCCGCTTGTTGCGGCAATGCGCGTCGTTCCAGACCGGATCCGGGCCCTGCGGGTGGCTGCGCTCGGACAGGTGCGTCGGAAGATAGCCGTTCATGTCGCCGATGGCGGTGCCGATGATGCGTCCATCGGTCGCCTTGGTGCGATCCAGGATCGGCTGCACGTATCGGTCGGCGGCCTCGTTGAAGCGGACGCGATATTGCACGGGATTCGTGCCGTCGATGATCTGGTAGTCGCGGTCGAACACGTCATCCAGGCTGACCTCGCCGGCGTCGACAGCGCTTTCGATCGCTGCCTGGACCTGACGGCAAGCTTCCTGCGCTCTCAGGATGAACGGCGTATCGTCGATCTCCGCGCCCGAGTTGGCGAGCGTATCGAGCATGGTGTTCGACAGCATCTCGAGATGCGCGAGGCGCTTCTGCGCCGTCAGCAGCTCACTGCCGTTCGAGCGTGCGTCTCCGGCAAAATCGGTGAGACCCGCCTTCACCCGGTCGACGCTGGTCTGAATCATGCTGGTCGAGTGGGCGATGCCTTCGGTCTGGCGATCGACCATTCCGACGATTTCGGTCACTTCGCGCACCGTGTCGCTGATCGTGCCGAAGCCGGACTGAGCGGCGCGGCTGCGCTCGACGCCCGTCTTGATCTCCGTCGTAACTGCGCTTGCCTCGCGCGTCAGCTCACCGATCGTCGATGCGATCTGGCTGGTCGCGGCACGAGTATCGTGCGCAAGCTTCTTCACCTCGGCGGCGACCACCGCGAAGCTGCGGCCGGCATCGCCGGCGCGCGCCGCCTCGATCGTGGCGTTGAGCGCGAGCATGTTGGTTTTGCGGGCAATGGTCTCGATCGTCGAGGATACGGTCTGCACCTGGCTCATGGCGGTGGCGAAGCCGGCCATGCGTTCGCCGAGCTGCACGATGAGGTCGGTCAGGCCCTTAAAGCCGTCGATCGTCCCGTCGATCGCCTCGCGGCCCGCGTCGAGCTTCGCCTTCGCCTGCTCCGAAAGCAGTCGCGCCTCGTCGGTCGAATCGGAAACGCGCGCCTGGTCGGTCAACAGCCGGGTCGTCACTTCCTCGAGCTGGTCGAGCATCTTGAGGTGCTCGCCGATGCGCTCGCCGACGCCCCGGACGTATCCGGCGACGTCGCTGCATTCCATCGAAAGCGATCCACAGTCGCGGGCCACCGCCCGGATCGCATTTTCAGTGACTTCCTCGATCCCCTGAGTGGCCATGAAAGCCCCGCTCCCGAAACAATTCGAAAGCGGCATACGGAGAAGCTCCTACTTCTTCGTTAACCACGCGACCGCCTTCAGTAGAGGAGATGCGCCCTGCGCTCTTCCTCCCAGGCCGTCTCGTCGGGGATCGTAATCGCATCGAGATCCGCCGCGGCGGTGCCGGAGTCATCGACCCATTCGCGCAGCAGGGACGATCCGTTGATCACGTCGATCGCGAGCTTGTCGAACTCATATTCGTAGGGGAAGTCGCGCCAGAGATCATATTCGGGGTAGAGGTTGCGGATCGCCTTGAAGGCGAGCGACTGCAGGCGCCAGGGCTTGAACGCGTGGTGATCGTAGAAATCAGCCTCGGCGTGAATGAAGAGGCCGTGATTGAGCTGCCCCACATGCTTGTGGAAGGTCGGCTGGAAGTAGATGTCGCGCAGCTTGCAGCCAGCGAGCCATTGCGGCGCGAGGCGTTCCATCTCTTCGAGGATGCGCCTCGGTTCGAGATCGGGCGCACCGAACAGCTCGAGCGGTCGCGTGGTCCCCCTGCCCTCGCTGAGGTTCGTGCCTTCGAGCATGAC
>JBKPJK010000264.1:0-1247 GCA_046730635.1 Pseudomonadota bacterium
GATCAGGATCTCTCGAACCGGCTCTTCGTCGGACAACCTGACGATGCCATCTTCACGGTCGTTGCGCGCGCCCTCATCCACCGTCCTGCTCCGCCGATGCCCTGAACGTTGCGCATTCCTCGCGCGTCTTCCGGCGGGCAACCATCGGCGATTTCCCTATGTGGCCGGACGGCGCGCCCTCGGAGCGCGACGAGGCGAATGTTCTGTCGCAAAAATACCAAACAATACCGATCCTTGACGGAAGTCCTTGAGCATATTGGTTCCCGAGCTGCGGGAAGTTCCCCTCCACGCAGCAAGCAAGAGCGACGGCCCGGCCGGGGTGATGACGGTCGGGCCGTTTGCTTAGGGCCTCATTGACTGCTGCCGGGGCGCTGCGACGCGCTCTGCGCCCGGATCTTCGCGAACTCCGAACTCGGTCTCCACTGCGGCCACTCGCGACTGTTCGCCAGGCGAGCGCCGATCGAATAAAACAGTTCTGCCTCCTGCGCGGCCCCCGCCAAGTTCCAGCTTGCGCTCCAGGCGTCGCAGGTCTGGTGGTAGCAGCGCGTCGTGAAGTCACCGAGCCAGCGTTCGCCGGCAGGTCGGCCGCCGTCGGCCATGTCGTATGCGCCCGAGAGCGCCATATTGAGCAACACCGGGACGCCGCGCTTCGCGAATGAGAAATGGTCGGCACGGTAAAATAGCCCGCGCTCGGGATGGTTCTCCGGGGTCACGTATCGCCCCTGGGCCTTGGCTGCGGTTGCGAGATAATCCTCCATCTCGCTCTGCCCTCGACCGACGAGCACCACGTCGCGGACCGGCCCGACCGGCTGCAAGGTGTCGAACGTCAGGTTCGCGACCGTCGTTTCCATCGGAAAGAGCGGGTGCTGTGCATAATATTCGGAGCCGAGCAGGCCCCTTTCCTCACCCGTCCAGGCTGCAAAGACGAGCGTCCGCTGCGGGCGCGGACCGGATGCGAACAGCCGCGCGTCCTCCAACATAGCCGCCAGACCGAGCGCATCGTCCAGCGCGCCGGGCCGCATGGTTCGGCCCTGGGCATCAGCGGGGCCGATCCCGAAGGCGTCCCAGTGCCCTCCGAACGAAACGGTCTCATTCGGATATTTCGAGCCGGTGATCTTGCCGAGCACATTGCGGCTGGTGATACGCGAAAGGGCCACCGGGACGTCGGCGTTGAAAGCAGCTTTTAGGTCGATCGGTTTGAAGCCGGCCGTACGCGCCTGCCGCTTCACTGCGTCATAGTCGTAGCC
>JBKPJK010000265.1:0-2785 GCA_046730635.1 Pseudomonadota bacterium
ACCTTGTTCTGTCCTGCGGTCAGCGTGGTTTGCACCAGGGCGGTCTGCGCGGTGTAATAGGATCGCTGCGCGACCAGCACGTTAAGGAACGGGTCGACCCCGGCCCGATATCGCGCTTCGGTCAGCAGGTAGTTGTCGGCACCCGCTGCCTGTTGACGCTGGGCCGCCGCGAGCTGGTCGTCCATTGTCGAGCGTCGCGCGAGAGCGTCGGCAACCTCCCGAAACGCCGTCTGGACTGCGCGCTGATAAGTTGCGAGCGCGGCGTTGCGCTGAGCTTCGGTCAAACGAACGTTGGCGTGGCCTGCGCCCGCCTGGAAGACAGTGTAGGCGGCGTTGGCGCCGACTTGCCATCCGAACCCGCCGCCGGTGAACAGGCTGGTTAGGGCCGTAGTCGCAAATCCGAGAAGGCCCGTAAGCGTGATGCGCGGGAATAAGGCTGCGCGCGCGGCGCCGATGTCGGCATTGGCCGCTCGCAATTGATATTCCGCCTGGAGGACATCGGGTCTCCTGAGCAGGACGTACGAGCTCACTCCGGCCGGAAGCGTCGCGATCGTTCCGACCGCATCGTCGATGGAGCGTGGCAAGAGGCCGGGCGCGATCGGCATTCCGACGAGCAATTGAAGCGCATTTACGTCCTGCGCGACAGCCGTCTTCTGTTGTGCGAGGTCGGACTGGGCTTGCGCGAGGATCTGCTCGGCTTGATCGAGGTCCGTGCGCGGAGCGACGCCGGCGTCGAGGCGCAGCTTGGTGAGTCTCACGCTCTTCTCGGCGCTCGCAGCCGTCTGCTCGGCGATGAGGAGCAGGCTCGAATCCGCTCCGTAATTGAGCCAGGCGTCGGCGATGTCCGCGACCATGGTCAGGCGTGTCGCGCGCGCTCCCGCCTCCGTCGCAAGATATTGCTGAAACTGGGCGTGGGTCAGCGAGCGAAGGCGACCGAACAGGTCGATGTCGAACGAGGGAACGGCCAACCCCAGCTGGTACTCGGCGCTGACTGTCTTGGACTTGTCGCCGCTTGCGGTCACTCCGGCATTGGCATTCACCGTCGGAAACTGCTGGGCGCGCTGGATGTGATACTGCTCGCGGGCAGCCGCGATGTTCGATGCGGCGATCATCAGGTCGCGGTTGTTGGCCAACGCCTGCGCGATCAGCGTTTGCAGCCGGCGATCCGTGAAAATCTCTTTGTAAGTCACGGCGGGCAAGCCCGCTTCCGCCTGCGTGACGTACGGGCTGCCGACCGGCCATGAGGCGGGAATCGCCGGATCCGGGCGGCCAAGCTTCGGCTCCATCGTCGTGCAAGCCGTTGCCATCAATGCGAGGAGTGCAGCGGCCCGCTTCACGCTTCCGCCTCTTTGCGGCGCTGCAAACGCTCCCGGATCATTTTCAAGCCGTCGCGCACGCCGCGTCGAACCAGGACGTAGAAGAGCGGGATGTAGAAGATCGCGAGGATCGTCGCGGTCAACATCCCGCCGATGACTGCCGTGCCGATAGCGATCCGCCCATTGGCTCCCGGCCCCGTTGCGACAGCCAGGGGGAAGACGCCGAAAATGAAAGCGAAGCTGGTCATCAGGATTGGTCTCAAACGGATGCGCGCGGCTTCGATTGCGGCTTCGATGACTCTTTTGCCTTCCTTCTCCGCGCGCTCAGCGAACTCATTCATCAGGATCGCATTCTTCGAGGTGAGGCCCATCGTCGTCAGGAGCCCGATCTGCAGGAAGACGTCGTTCTCCAGACCGCGAAGGGTCACGAACAGGATCGCCCCGACCAGTCCGACCGGCACCACGAGAAGCACGGCAAGCGGGATCGACCAGCTTTCATAAAGTGCCGCTAGGCACAGGAAGATGACGATCAGGGAGACCGCATAGAGGAGGGGCCCCTGACCCGAGGCAATGCGCTCTTGGTACGAAGAGCCCGACCACGCGACGCTGACGCCCGGAATTTCCGAAGCGAGCTTTTCGATTTGGGCCATCGCCTGGCCCGAGCTCTTGCCCGGTGCCGCCTGTCCCTGAAGCTCGTACGAGGAATAGCCTTCGAACCTGTCGAGGGTGACCGGCGCGGTGGTCCAGGCCGTCGTCGAAAAGGAGGAGAAGGGGACCATCTGCGCCTGATTGTTGCGGACGTACCAGCCGCCGACATCGGACGGCTCCGAACGAAACGGCGCCTCGCCCTGAACGTAGACCTTCTTCACGCGCCCGCGATCGATGAAGTCGTTGACGTAGCGGCCGCCCCAAGCGGTCGAGAGCGTGGAATTGACGTCGCCGGCATTGAGCCCAAGCGCGGCCAGGCGCTGCTGGTCGACGTTGATCTTCAGACTTGAGACATCCGGCAACTCGCTGAGGCGCACTTGTTCGAGCACCGGATCGGACGAGGCTGCAGCCAGGAGCCGGTCTCGGGCCGCGGCGAACTGCTCCCGGCTCATACCGCTGGTATTCTGCAGCTCCATCGTAAATCCGGTCGACTGTCCGAGGCCGCGGATAGCCCCGGGGATCAGCGCGAACACTTGTGCATCGCGGAGTCCACGGAAGGCGCCGGAGGCCCGTTCGACGATCGCCTGGGCACTGTTCTTCGAGCTTCCGCGTTCGTCGAATGGGGCGAGGTTGACGTATGCCTGTCCCGTGTTTTGACCCGATAGCCCGCCGCCGCCGCCCGTCACGGCGAAGAAGGTGTGGACGTTCTTCTTCTCGGGGCCTTCGAGGAAATATTTCTCGATGGCCTGCTCGACGTCATAGGTGCGGCTGAACGTCGCGCCGGCCGGAAGACGGAACTGGACCGACGCATTGCCCTGGTC
>JBKPJK010000266.1:0-1351 GCA_046730635.1 Pseudomonadota bacterium
GGGACCGGCGGGCATCTATTCGCCGAGACGCTGGAACAGCAGAATGCGAACGTCGCCCGATGGTACGCGATCCGGCGCTCACGGGGGCAGATGTGAGGAATCGAGGAATCGCCCGCGGCCGAATCTTCGTCGGTTCCATCCTTTTGTTCGCCGCAGTCGTGGCGTGGGCGATGACACTCTGGATGAGCCCGCACGGGGAGTCGGTCGCCGACGGGACTGAGCACGTCAGGACGGTGGTCGCCGACTTCGTCCGCAACAGTGCGGTGGGTACGCTGATCTTATGCGCACTTGCAGGCTGGCTGCTTTTCCCTCAGCGGCGTCCGCGGGCACCACGGCGCGACTGGGCGCTGGCGGCTTTGATTGCGGTCCTTGTCGCAACCAGCGTCTATCAGCTGATCTGGACGCGCTCGCTGCTCAATTAGTCGCCGGCGATCGCCGAAAGGTGAACGTAGCCGACTCGCCGATCCGGCCCCGCATATCCCCATGCCCAGCCGAGGCTGTCGTCGAGCATCTCGAAACGCTCTCCAGCTGCGAGCTCGCGGATTGTTGCCGCTTCCTCGGAAGGCCCGTTGCGAAGCGGCGTTGCCGACGCAATTTCCCGTTCGACCGGCTCCGCATAATGCGACGCGATCACCCGTCCGGCGAGGGCGACATCTGCAAGGTCCTTGCGATAGGCGTTGAAGGCGGGATCGGGAGCGTCCGACGGTCCGGTAAGCGCGAATTCGTCAGCGCTGGTGAGCGTAGGCCTGTGCCTGGCCGATGATCGGCCGGTGTGCCGCGGGGCTCGAGTCGCCCTCGCGGAGGTTGCGTTTGAACCCTTCAAGAAATTCGGCCCCGCTATTGGTTCGGACGACGAACACGTTACGCCGGTCGTCCTGATCTCGTTCGCGGCGGAGATAGCCGAGCGCCCCGAGCGTATTCAAGGCGCGAGTGACCACGGGCTTCGATACGCCCAGGATCCGGGCCAGCCCGCGAACGGTGTGCGGACCGGGTGTCAGGTAAACGAGCATCAGCAATGCCATCTGCCGATTGGTCAGATCGGGTTCGCCCGATCGGACGTAGGCAATGAGGGCCTTCATCCATCCAGTCAGCGAAACCTCGCCCATAAAGACTAACTCCGTGGGATGCCGCGTAGTGTCGGAGTAAACCGGTAAGGACGCGAAATGTTGCAGCAACATCCGGGATTTACCGTTGAATTGCTGCAAAAAGTCAGAAACCGGGCGCGTTCAGCTCTTGGAATAGCGGTTCGATAGAGCCGAGAATATTGCCCTCAGTCCCAGGGCTTCGCCGCCTTTCGGCCGTCCAGGCTTGGCGGTGTCGCGCCAGGCGTAGGTGTCGAGATGCGCCCACT
>JBKPJK010000267.1:0-1257 GCA_046730635.1 Pseudomonadota bacterium
GAAATACCCGGCCGGATACATCGAGTTCGAAAGCCACTGAATGCTCGCCATGTCGGGCGTTGCCAGGATGCGCCCCTGATTATTGTCGGTCGGCGTGACATATTGATATTCGACGTCGATCGACTTCACGCCCGCGGGTACGTCGATATGGAACGCGTAGACGTCGAGAGTGTCGCGCACCCACCTGAGCTCGCGACCGTTCGCGCTCGGACGGAATCCCGTGATGTTCTTAATGTCGTTGCGCGGGCTGTGACCGCCCGGAACCCATTTGGGATAGAGCAGGACGAAATCGCCGGGGCCGGGTACCGGGACGGTCTGATGGATGCGGAAGATGGCGCGCGTCACGTCTGATGCGTCGACCGTCAGCTGCATCGTTCCGGGATAAGGGACGTCACGCGCCGCTGGTATCGTGTCCGTCTTCGCCGTCGGTTCGGGCTTGCTGTTCTGAGGCGGAACAATCTGGGAAATGGCTGCGGTCGGAACGCAAGTGGCAAGAAGGATGGCAAGCGCAACTCGGCGCATTCACGTACTCCTGAACTCAGAGCTTCTGGATATGTCCGACGCTCTAGCGCGAATCCGGAGGCACGCAATCTGGGCCCTGTGGACGTTGGACGACCGGTTTCGGCACTTTGTCGAACTTAACGGCGTTGTCATCGCGAGTTCAGTTCGCCCCACTAGCGGGAGTTTCCATGACATTGCGTTCGACCCTGCTGCTTGGGGCAGCCTTCGCCTTTCCTGCGCTCGGTGCCGTTCAGGCCCAACGGCCCGCGCCCGCGGTTCCACCCGCTCCTTCGAGCCAGCCCGCCCAGGCACCTGCCGGCCCTTCGACGGCCACTGACCAGCCGGCCGACGACACGGGGGACGAGGGCGAAATCGTGGTCGTAGGTACCAAGCCCCGAGGGTCGGTGATCGGTGATATACCGCCGGTAGACACGCTCGACGCGCGCGACGTCCGAGCCACGGGCGCATCGAACATCAACGAACTGCTCGAAGCGCTTGCTCCCCAGATCGGCAGCAGCCAAGGCCGGGGCGGCGAGCAGCCCGTGCTCCTGCTCAACGGCCAGCGGGTCTCGAGCTTTCGCGAGCTTCGCGACATCCCGACCGAAGCCATCCAGCGGGTCGAGATCCTGCCCGAGGAGGTCGCGCTCAAATACGGATATCGCGCCGATCAGAAGGTCGTGAACATCGTCCTTCGCCAACGCTTCCGCTCGACCGTTGCCCAGGTCGGTGCGGGAGCGGCGACGGACGGCGGTTATG
>JBKPJK010000268.1:0-5774 GCA_046730635.1 Pseudomonadota bacterium
GCCTATGCCCGCCGTCTGTTGTCGCAGTTCCCGGTCGAGCTTCGCCATATAAGCTGCGGCCATGGCCGGCGGTAGCGGACGAGCCTTCGCCGCGCGCATCTTGGCTGCCCGCGCGCGATGGCCTCCGACCACGTCGCCTGAAAGATAGGCCGCGGTGACCCCAAGCGGGGTGAAGGCGGCGGGCCTCACTGGTGGAGGAGGCGGGGCCGTCTCGCAGCTCGCAAGGGCCAAAGTGGAACAGGCGAGAATCGTGAGTAGCGAGCGGCGGGTGTTCATCTTGTGCTGTGCTCCGGAAGCGTCGAACGGGCCATGAAACCGGTGCGTAGCGATGATAGTTCCACCTGTGAACCGAGCCGGTGCTTGTGAATGGCGTCCATCGGCGGTTACATTCGATCCCACGCCTATGAGCGATCACATAGCACCCATCCCCTGGCTCGACGTCCTCCTCATCTTCGCGCTGATCTTCCTGAACGGCGTGCTGGCGATGAGTGAGCTGGCGATCGTCTCGTCCCGCGATGCGCGTCTCAAGGCAATGGCCAAGAGCGGCAGCGGCGGGGCGCAATGTGCGCTCGACCTTGCCGCCGATCCTGGGCGATTCCTCTCCACAGTCCAGAGCGGCATCACCTTGATCGCCGTATTTGCCGGCGCCTTTTCCGGGGCGAGCCTGGGAGAGCCGGTGACTCAGCGGGTCCAGCGTCTCGGCCTCGATCCCGAGACCGCGCATACGGTCGGTTTCGGAATCGTGATCGTCCTCACGACCTATTTCTCGCTCGTCATCGGCGAGATCGTACCGAAGCAAATTGCGCTTCGTTCACCCGAGCCCATCGCGGTGGTCATGGCGCGGCCGATGCGGTGGCTTTCGGTGATCACGGCCCCCTTCGTCTGGGTTCTCCAACGCTCGAGCGCCCTGATCTTCCACCTGCTTGGGCTCGACAGGGAATCGAAGAATCAGGTCACAGCCGAGGAGCTGCACCTGGTCGTGGCGGAGGCTCAGACCGCTGGGGTCCTCGAGGAAGACGAGCGCGCTATGATCTCCGGCATCGTGCGGCTTGCGGATCGGCCGGTTCGCGAGGTTATGACCCCGCGGACCGAGATCGACTGGATCGACATAGCTGCGACCCCCGAACAAATCCGCCAGGAGCTCCTCGACAATCCGCACAGCCGAATTCCGGTCGCCGATGGGTCGATCGAGAATATCGTCGGCGTCATCCAGACGCGCGACGTGCTCGCCGCGAACATTCGAGGGGAGGAACTCGACCTCAAGCGGCTGTGCCGGACCGCACCCGTCATCCCGGACCTGATGGATGCGATGGACGCTCTTGCCGTCCTGCGCGCTTCCGACGTGCCGCTTGCCCTCGTCCATGACGAATACGGGCACCTCGACGGGATCGTCACGCCCGGAAGCATCCTCGCGGCGCTCGCGGGCACATTTGCGCACGACGTCGAGCAAGGCGAGGAACCGCCGCTGGTCGAGCGCGACGACGGAAGCTGGTTGGTGTCCGGAGCAGCGAGCGCCGATTTGCTCGCCGACCGCCTAGGCGTGAACCTGCCCGCCGGGCGCGATTATTCGACGGTTGCCGGCTTCGCGCTGTCGGTACTCAAGCATCTACCCGAGACCGGAGAGCGGTTCCGCCACGACGGCTGGTCGTTCGAAGTCGTCGATATGGACGGCCGCAAGATCGACAAATTGATCGCGTCCCGGCCTAAAAAACGTTCCGCAGAAGCGCAGGCCGAGGCCGTCGGCTAGAGCTTTCCGAACCTCTGCTCGAAGCCGTCGGTGTCATTTCGAGCGAGATAGTCCGCCTGCTCGACGATGCGGTCGCGAGTAAGGCGCCCGCGGAACGCGCCGAGCTGTGGATCGATGCGTTCGATCTCCGTCGGAGTCAGCCGAGCGATCTGCTCGAAGCTATGGAACCCCATGCTGCGGAGCGTATCGGCAAACTTCGGTCCCACGCCCTTGAGGCGCGACAGGTCGTCGCTGGCTGTCTCGACGCCGTCGAGCTTCTCGCGCACCGGCGCTTTCAGCAACTCGCCGGTCACATCACTCGTCGCAGCGGCGACCTCGCCAGGCACTCCGCGGCCCTCCGCCGGTTTCGAAGCGGCCATGTGCGGGCGAACCGGAGCGCTGTCTGTGAGGCGCACGCTCTGGCGCGGCCGAAGCAGGATGAACGCCAGCACGAGCACCACAACGAGCGCGATGGCCCACCAATATTCGCGGATGAAATCCATCAGATCACCAGTTCCATTGTGAATTGTAACGACGGCGAAGCTCGATCACATAAGCGAGCAGAAGGCCCAAGAGAAAGCCCAGGAGCGAGACGGCCAGTCCCTCGACGATCAGCGGCACCCCGCCCCCCTCGGAGCCCCAGCCTGCGCTCCGAACGCCCGGCAATTGAGTGATGAGGCGGGCGAGCTCGGCTCGTTGGAAGTCGTCCGCGGGCCCGTAGAAGACGACTTCGCGAGTGAGCGGGTCGTGGTGGAGATGGGCGCTGACCTGCGGCATCTCATAGTAGGTCATGATGCTGCGCAGCGCCCGTTCGATGCGTGTCGAGAATCGATCCGCGGCGCCGAACGGGCCGTGCCACAGAGTGGTGGCGGCGATCGACAGCAGTGCGCCGGCGACGAGGGCGATGATCCGCTTGCGGCGCAATTCACGCGACAGACCTGCATCTTCGGGGGACCTGCGAGGCAGTCGGAAGCCGATCACCCCCGCCGGGATCCCAATGATGACGCCGAGGCCGAACGCGGGCCAAAGATAGCTCCACAGGGGATTCATGCATTCTCCCGTGCAAGCTCGCGCCAGCCGATGTCGCGTCGGTGGAAGCCGTCGGCGAAGTCGATCTGGTCGACGGCTCGATATGCTCGGGCGCGAGCTTTGGCGAACGTGTCGGCGACTGCGGTCACGGCGAGCACGCGGCCCCCCTTGGCGACCAGCGCGCCTTCATCAAGCGCAGTTCCCGCATGGAAGACGGTCACGCCCTCGATTTGCTCGGCGGCCTCGATGGCCCGGATCGGCCCACCGCCTACCGGTGTGCCGGGGTAACCCTGAGCAGCGACGACCACTGTCATGCTGTGCTTCGCGGCAAGCTCGGGAGGACCGATTTCCGCGAGCCGCCCCGTGGCCACCGCGTTCAGCATCTCGGCAAAATCGCCTTCGATCAGGGGCATGACAGCCTCACACTCGGGATCGCCGAAGCGCACGTTATATTCGATCAGCTTGGGCCCCTCGGACGTAAGCATCAGCCCCGCGTAGAGCACGCCGCTGAACGGAGTGCCTGCCTCTACGAGTGCCCGTACGGTCGGCCGCACGATATCGTCCATGGCGCGGCGCTGAAGTTCGGGCGTCAGAATGGGCGCGGGCGCATAGGCACCCATTCCACCGGTGTTTGGTCCGGTGTCGCCCTCACCGACGCGCTTGTGATCCTGCGCCGACGCCAGCGGTACGGCCGTTTCCCCATCGACCAGCGCGAACAGGCTCGCTTCCTCTCCCTCGAGGAATTCCTCGATGACGAGAGGGCCATCGCCGGCAGCTGCAATTGCGGCCTCGGCCTCGTCGCGGTTCATTGCTACGGTGACTCCCTTTCCGGCGGCGAGGCCATCCGCCTTGATCACGACGGGCAAGCCGAAACGTTCGAGAGCGCGAAGCCCCTCCTCGACTCGGTCGACGCGAACGTAATCGGCCGTCGGAATGCCGTTTTCCCGGCAAAGGTCCTTGGTGAAGCCCTTGGAGCCTTCGAGCTGTGCCGCGGCAGAGCTTGGGCCGAATACTGCGATCCCCTGCGAGCGCAACGCGTCGGCGACGCCGGCAACCAGCGGGGCTTCGGGTCCAATGACGACCAGATCAATCCCATTGCTCGTCGCTAGGCTCAGAACCGCGGACGCGTCGCAAGGGTCCGTCGACACGCATTCCGCCCAACGCGCGATGCCCGGATTTCCCGGCGCCGCGATCAATCGCTCACAGCTCGGCGATTGCCTAAGCCGCCATGCGAGCGCATCTTCGCGTCCGCCCGACCCCAACAGCAGAATATTCATGGATCTCCCTGACGACACGCGCTCCGGCCTGTTAGCCAACGTCGCTCCCGGCGACAATTCGCCCGCGCTTTCCGTCAGCGAGCTCTCGGGCGCGCTCAAGCGGACGATCGAGAATGCATTCGGTCAGGTCCGCGTGCGTGGGGAGATCAGCGGCTTTAAACGGCACGCTTCGGGCCACTGCTATTTCACCTTGAAAGACGAGAATGCCTGCATCGACGCGGTGATCTGGCGCACCAGCGCCGGCGGGATCGCGTTTCGCCCAGAAGACGGCGCGGAAGTCGTCGCTACCGGCAGGCTGACGACCTATCCCGGCAGGTCGAAGTATCAGATCGTCGTCGACCGAATGGAGCTGGCGGGAGAGGGGGCTCTGCTCGCCTTGCTGGAGCGGCGGCGCAAAGCGCTCGCAGCCGAGGGACTGTTCGATCCGGCGCGAAAGCGAAGGCTTCCGTTCCTGCCGCGAGTCATTGGAGTCGTGACCTCCCCGACGGGCGCGGTCATCCGAGACATTCTTCACCGGCTCGAGGACCGCTGTCCGACTCACGTGATCGTCTGGCCCGTCGCCGTTCAGGGGGAAGGTGCAGCGACCCGAATTGCCGCAGCAATCCGCGGGTTCCCATCGGTGGAGCCGAAGCCCGACCTGCTGATCGTCGCTCGGGGAGGCGGCTCGATCGAGGATCTTTGGCCGTTCAACGAGGAGGAAGTCGTACGTGCCGTCGCGGAATCTTCGATTCCGGTCATCTCTGCAGTCGGGCACGAAACGGACACGACCCTGATCGATCATGCCGCCGACCTGCGAGCGCCAACGCCGACAGCAGCGGCCGAAATCGCCGTTCCGGTTCGAACAGAGCTTTTCAGCCAGCTTGGCGAACTGCAGCACCGCGCCCAACACTGCCTTTCGCGGCGCGTCGAGCGCAGCCGCGAACGCTACGACCTCACCATATGCCGCTGGCCCGAGCCGCAGCAGCTTTTCGGTTCCGCAAGCCAGCGAATCGACGAACTCGGCGAGCGGCTGCCGCGATCGCTCGCCGCTCGCGCGGGAAGTGCGCGCGCCGATTTCAATCTGGTCGCCGGCCGTCTGCGCCGCGAACTGGTCGACAACCGAATTTTGCGCTCGGGCGAGCAACTCGCGGCTGCGTGGAAGATGGCCGAGCTGGTCCACCCGGAGCGGCCCCTGTCCAAGGGCTATGTTCGCGTGACCGGCCGCGACGGCACCACCCTCACGCACGCCGCCGCCGCGCGGGCCGCGCGGGAGCTTCGTCTGCATTTCGGCGACGGCACCGTCGATGCCAACGTCGGAGGGAGTGGAACTGCGCCCCGGGTTGAGCGAGCGCCGCGCCGGCCTTACATCGCTCCCCAACCCGGCCTCTTCGATGAGGCGGAGGAGTAATCGATGCTGATGTCTGGCAGCGGCAAGGCCGCGCGCGTTCATTATTTGCCCGGTACGTTTCGGCTCCTGTCCGACGGAGACCATGTCGTCTGCGCTGTCACAGGCGTGCGAATTCCGCTTCACGAATTGCGCTACTGGAGCGTTGAGCGGCAGGAGCCCTATGTCGACGCTGAAGCCAGTCTCAACGCCGAGCGTCAGACTACGGGCGGCTAGCCGATCCTTTTGACCCGAATGCCCGGTTGGCCGTTCACGCGCAGGAAGAAAGCCCCGAACGAGCCGCGATGGACAACGACCTTGTCCCCTTTCTCGGGCCCGAGCCCAAGCGGCGCATCATCCTGCTGCGCCCACGTCGATC
>JBKPJK010000269.1:0-2895 GCA_046730635.1 Pseudomonadota bacterium
ACTGCGTCCCCGTCGTATCGGGCAGCTCGGCCTGGAGGACCCCGTTGGAAAAGAACGTCTGCCCGTGAATGAACTCGAAACGAATCTGCGTCGCGGAGAAATCCAAGATCAGGTGGATGTAGGGCGTCAGGAATATGTTGGGATCGTCGTCGGTCGGATCCAGGAAGGTGATGATGAATAGATCCGGCCCGAAGTTCGGCAACGTAGTCTGGAAGGCATTGGTCGGGTCCGGCGTCATCGTCCCCGTGAATGCCTGATATGGTCCCGCCACTCCGGTAGGCCCCGGCACGAAAAGCGGAGCGATGACCGGCACGCCGAACGAGGTGAAGCTCGCGTTGTTCGGCACGTTGAGAGGTATGGGAGCCCCGAACGAAACCACGCCGCTGTTGTAGACGAAGGCCTGGTTGGTCGAGCCCGTGCCGAAATCGAAAGCGAAAGGCAAAGTGATGGGCAAGCATCCTGCTATGCCGATGGTGCACGCAGTGATGCTGTTGGTGACGGGGATGGTCTCGCTCTTATCGATGACCGTCCCTCTGCTCATCGCTTGAGAGGAGAGCGTACCTGAAAGCAGTAGGGCTGCTAAAATTGCCTTGCGGAAGAAGGTCATGACGGACTCCCTGCTGAGCGCCGCGAACCTGGCGCGGCCGTCCGATGACGAGTCGCGCTTGGTCCACGTCATTAACGTGATTTAAACCCGGCGGGGAGGCCGCGAGCTTCACTTGGTCAACAAAATGGCCCACGTTATCGCGGGTCCAAGACAAACCCGGTGTCAGCTCGGGGTTGAAAGCCGCTCCCGGCGATCGACGACGCTTTGCGGCTTTAACTATTGGAATTGTTGTGCTTGGCTCGGCCGCATAGTTGCTGCGGACGGCGTGGCTCGTGCGAGTTGCACACGCACGTCAGTGTGAAGATCAGTGAAGATCGGCTCGGGATGGGACAGATGACGGCAGACCTCGACACCTTCCGCTCCCAGACCCGCGACTGGCTCGAGGCGAATTGCCCGCCGGAGATGCGCGAGCCGATCCGGTCCGACGCGGACATGTGCTGGGGCGGCCGGAACTGGACCTTCGCATCGGACGCGCAGCGCCTGTGGCTGGAACGGATGGTCGAGCGCGGCTGGACCGTTCCGCACTGGCCCAAGCAATATGGCGGCGCCGGCCTGTCGCCGGCCGAAGCCAAGGTTCTCAAGGAAGAAATGGCCCGGATCGGCGCCCGCCTGCCGCTCTACAGTTTCGGCATCTCCATGCTGGGACCAGCCTTGCTGAAATTCGGCAGCGAGGAGCAGAAGAATCGCTTCCTTCCCGAGATCGCGCGCGGCGAGATCCGCTGGTGCCAAGGCTATTCCGAGCCGGGTGCCGGAAGCGATCTCGCGGGTCTGCAGACCAAGGCCGAGGACAAGGGCGATCATTGGCTCGTCAACGGTCAGAAGGTCTGGACCAGCTATGCCGACAAGGCCGACTGGATCTTCTGCCTGGTTCGAACCTCGAGCGAATCCAAGCAGGGCGGAATCAGCTTCCTGCTGTTCGACATGGAAACGCCCGGCGTTTCGACCAAGCCGATCCTGCTGATTAGCGGCAATTCGCCCTTCTGCGAGACCTTCTTCGACGACGTGAAGGTACCGAAGGATCAGGTCGTCGGCGAGGTGAACCGCGGCTGGGACGTCGCCAAATATCTGCTCGGCCATGAGCGCGAGATGATCGCCGGCATGGGGCTCGGCGGCACGGGCGGATCGCTTGGAAAGATGCTGAGGCCCGACGACCCGTTCCTCCGCGCCGACATCGCAGCCTTCGACGTCGACGCCCTCGCCTTCGCCGCGATGAGCGAGCGCTTCTTCGAGATGTTCAAGGCCGGCGAAGCGCATCCGGCGAGCCCGTCGATGATGAAATATGCCGGGACGGAGCTCAACAAGCGCCGGCACGAGCTGATCATGGCGGCGGGTGGATCGGACGCTCTCGAGTGGGATAGCGAGAGGTCGAAGAACGGCAAGAGCGCGCGCGACTGGCTGCGCACCAAGGCCAACTCGATCGAGGGCGGCACCAGCGAAATCCAGCTCAACATCGTCGCCAAGCACATTTTAGGTCTGCCGGGAACCTAGCGGCCGAGCTCGATCGTGCTGAGCGAAGTCGAAGCGCGCTGCACGACCGTCGAGCATCCGCCCTTCGACTACGCTCAGGACGAACGGATGTTTGAATGGCCCTATTGAACGACGATCAGAAGATGCTGCAGGAGACCGCGGCGAACTTCCTCCGGGAGGAAGGCGGCCCGGCGAAGCAGCTCCGGCACTGGCGCGACACGGGCTGCACCGACGGCTACGGGACCGCCCTCTGGAAGCAATTCGGCGAGCTCGGCCTGACAGGCATCTGCATTCCGGAAGATCAGGGCGGTCTCGGCCTCGGAAGCGTGGAGGCGGCGCTGGTGCTCGAAGAGATCGGGCGCAACCTGACGCCGTCGCCGTTCCTTGCCACAGCCGTCGTCGGTGCGCGCGCGATCGTCGGCACGGCCCATGCCGAGCGTTGGTTTCCATCCATTCTGGCCGGTGAAGCTGTCCTCGCGCTCGCGATCGACGAGAACCGCCGTCACGCGCCGGAGTGGACGGCGCTTTCCGCGGAGCGCCGCGGCAACGGTTTCGTGCTCAACGGCACGAAGCAGTTCGTCGTGCACGGCAACTCGGCAGATGTCGTGCTCACGGTCGCGCGAACGGCGGGTTCGCCGGGCGAGCCTGAGGGACTGACCATGTTCGCGGTCCCCAAGGGGACGGCTGAAGTCGAACGGGTGACGCTCGCCGACAGCTCCAAGGCCGCCCGGATGACGTTCGACAATGTCGAGCTCCTGTCTCTTATACACATCTGACGCTGCCGACGAAACGTTTGTTGTGTTGGTGTGGGGGGGGGGGGG
>JBKPJK010000270.1:0-1651 GCA_046730635.1 Pseudomonadota bacterium
CGACAGCGCAGCCACCGCGCAGAAGCCGCAGGCAGTGATCGACGCGATCACTACCGCCTATTCGCGCGACTACGCTACGGTCCACCGCGGCGTTTACGAGCGGTCCGCGACGATGACCGCAAGTTACGAGGCCGCTCGCGCCGCCGCATCCAACCTGATCGGCGGCCAGCCCAATGAGCTGGTCTTCACCCGCGGTGCGACCGAAGCCATCAACCTCGTTGCCAGGACGCTCCCACGGAACAGCCGCAACCGCGTCCTTCTGTCGCAGCTCGAGCACCACAGCAACATCGTGCCTTGGCAGCTCGCCGGCTTCGAAATCGACGCCGTTCCGCTGACTGCCGACGGCCAGATCGACCTGGACGCTGCCGAAGCGATGCTGACCGAGGAACATTGCGTTGTAGGATTCGCCCACGTATCCAATGTCCTGGGATCGATCCTCGACGCGAAGCGCGCTGCAGAGATCGCGCACTCGAAAGGTGCCCTGCTGCTCCTCGACGGATGCCAGGCTGTGCCGCGCCTCAGTGTGAAGATCGAGAAGATCGGGGCGGATTTCTACGCTTTCTCGGGCCACAAGCTGTACGGCCCGACCGGCATCGGCGCCCTCTGGGGCCGCGCCGAGCTGCTCGACTCGCTTCCGCCCTGGCAGGGAGGCGGCGCGATGATCGACACCGTCCGCTTCGATGAGACGACGTTCCTCGATCCGCCGGCGCGATTCGAGGCAGGGACGCCGCACATCGTCGGCGCGATCGGGCTGCACGCAGCGGTCAATTGGGTCGAACATCTCTCGCTCGACGCGATTCACGCGCACGAATGCGCGCTTGTCGCCGAGACGCGCGAAGCGCTGAGGCGCATCTCCGGCGTGACGCTGTACGGACCCGAGGACAGCGCGGGAATCGTCAGCTTCAACGTCGACGGGGTTCATCCGCACGATACCGCCACCATATTGGACGACGTGGGCGTCGCCGTCCGCGCCGGTCACCATTGCGCACAGCCGCTGATGCGCTGGCTCGGCCTCGAGGCGACGGCCCGCGCGAGCTTCGCGGCGCACAGCGACAGCTCGGACATCGAAGCGTTGGTGCGCGGGATCGAGCAGGTCAAACGGGTCTTCGCATGAACGAGGAACGCAAGATCGAAACGCACGAGGTGGAGTCGGTCCCGACCCCGCCGCGCGCTCGCGTGACGCCGGAGTTCGAGCGCAAGCGCGACTATCTCGCGGGCTTTCTTGCGGGTGAGAAAGAGGAAGAGCCGACGGGCGGCGCGGGAAGCGATCTGCAGGCCGACGTCGTCGATGTGCTGAAGTCGATCTACGATCCTGAAATCCCGGTCGATATCTACGAGCTCGGCCTCATCTACGACGTCGCCATTAGCGAGGACGGCGATGCGACGATCACCATGACCCTGACCACGCCTCACTGTCCGGTCGCGGAATCGCTTCCTCAGGAAGTAGAGCTTCGTGTGCTCTCGGTGCCGGGTATTCGCGACGCCGTCGTGAACCTGGTGTGGGATCCGCCCTGGGACCCGTCGAAGATGAGCGATGAGGCTCGGCTCGAGTTGGGAATGCTATGAACAAGGAAACGAAACTTCGGGCGCGGCCTGCGGCGATCACGCTGACTCCCGCAGCAGAAGCGCGCATTGCCGATCTGATGAGCTG
>JBKPJK010000271.1:0-2789 GCA_046730635.1 Pseudomonadota bacterium
CTCGAGGTCGAGACGCGCGACTTACAGGGCAAGTTCTGGCATTTGAGCTACCCGCTCGCGGACAATAGCGGCGCGATCCAGGTCGCCACGACGCGGCCGGAGACGATGCTCGCCGACATGGCGGTCGCGGTGCACCCGGAGGACGAACGCTACCGGGCGCTCATCGGCAAGCAGATCAAGCACCCGATCACCGGGCGTTTGATCCCGATCGTCGCCGACGAGCATGCCGACCCGGAACTGGGCTCCGGCGCTGTCAAGATCACGCCGGCATCGCGACCCAGATGGTCGTCGAGCGCAATCTCGAAAGCCAGGGGATCAAACGCGCAGAGATCGGGCGCGAGGCGTTCCTTCAGCACGTGTGGGAATGGAAGGCGCAGTCGGGCGGAGCGATCACGAGGCAGCTCCGCCGGCTCGGCGCGAGCTGCGACTGGGCGCATGAGCGCTTCACGATGGACGAGGGCTTCAGTCGCGCCGTCACTCACGTCTTCGTCGAGCTCTACAAGCGCGGCCTCGCTTATCGCGACAAGCGGCTCGTCAATTGGGACCCCAAGTTCCAGACTGCAATCAGCGATCTCGAGGTCGAGACGCGCGACTTACAGGGCAAGTTCTGGCATTTGAGCTACCCGCTCGCGGACAATAGCGGCGCGATCCAGGTCGCCACGACGCGGCCGGAGACGATGCTCGCCGACATGGCAGTCGCGGTGCACCCGGAGGACGAACGCTACCGGGCGCTCATCGGCAAGCAGATCAAGCACCCGATCACCGGGCGTTTGATCCCGATCATCGCCGACGAGCATGCCGACCCGGAACTGGGCTCCGGCGCTGTCAAGATCACGCCGGGGCACGACTTCAACGATTATGAGGTCGGCAAGCGCGCCGGCTTCAAGCCCGCTGACATGCTCAACATGTTCGATGCGCAGGCTTACGTCGTTCAGACCCAGGACGGTCTCATCCCGCAGGACCTGCTCGGGCTCACGCGCGAGGAGGCCCGCAAGGCGGTCGTCGCGAAGCTCGAGGAGGAGGGCGCCCTCGTTCGTGTCGAGGACCGCGTGATCCCGACGCCCTACGGCGATCGCTCCGGCGTGGTCATCGAGCCGTGGCTCACGGACCAATGGTATGTTGACGCGGCCAAGCTCGCGCTGCCCGCGCTCCAGGCGGTGAAAAAGGGCGACATCCGGATCGTGCCCGAGACCTGGGCGAAGACCTGGTTCAACTGGCTCGAGAACATCCAGCCCTGGTGCGTTTCGCGGCAGCTTTGGTGG
This sequence comes from Pseudomonadota bacterium, assembly GCA_046730635.1. GTDB lineage: Bacteria > Pseudomonadota > Alphaproteobacteria > Sphingomonadales > Sphingomonadaceae > Sphingomicrobium. The sequence continues at coordinate 1,263 of JBKPJK010000271.1, forward strand.
GGCCATCGCATCCCCGCCTGGTATGCGCAGGACGGCCGCGTGTTCGTAGCGGAGACGGAGGAAGAGGCGAGGGCGCAAGCCGGCGACCAGCCGTTGCGACAGGACGAAGACGTCCTCGACACCTGGTTCTCATCCGCCTTGTGGCCCTTCGCCACGCTCGGCTGGCCCGAGGAGACCGAGGACCTGCGCCGCCATTATCCCAACGACGTGCTCATCTCCGGCTTCGACATCCTTTTCTTCTGGGATGCGCGTATGGCGATGCAGGGCATCGAGTTCATGGGCGAGGCGCCGTGGAAGACGCTCTACCTGCACGGCCTGGTCCGCGACGCGCAGGGCCAGAAGATGTCCAAGTCGAAGGGCAACACCGTCGACCCGCTCGGACTGATCGACAAGTACGGCGCCGACGCATTGCGCTTCACGCTCGCCGCGATGGAAAGCCAGGGCCGCGACATCAAGCTCGATGAGAAGCGCGTCGAGGGCTACCGCAACTTCGCAACCAAGCTCTGGAACGCCGCGCGCTTCCTGCAAATGAACGGTGTCGGAGCGAGCGATAGTATCGCCGCGCCCACCGCCGAGCTCCCGGTCAACCGTTGGATCATCGGCGAGGTGGTGGAGACGCTGACCAAGCTGGATCGCGCCTTCGAAGAGCTGCGCTACGACGACATGGCCGACGCCATCTATCACTTCGTCTGGGGCACCTTCTGCGACTGGTACGTCGAGCTGATCAAAGGAGCCTTCGATCACGAGACCAAGCGTGTCGCCGCTTGGGCGTTCGACCAGATCCTGGTGATGCTTCACCCATTGATGCCGTTCATCACCGAAGAGCTGTGGAGCGCGAGCGAGCGGCCGTACGAATTGATCGTCGCACAGTGGCCCGACCCGCAAGCGCAGGTCGACCCTTATGCGAAGGCCGAGCTCGACTGGCTCGTTCGGCTGGTGAGCGAGGTCCGTTCAGCGAAGACGGAACTCAACGTCCCGCCGTCGGCGAAGCTCAACCTGTTTGCCGCCGATGCGTCGGACGAGACGGCGGGCCGCCTCGAGCGGAACCATGCAATGCTTTCGCGGCTGGCGCGGCTTGAATCGATCCAGCTTTCGCGTTTCCCCGGTACGGGCGCTGCCCAGGTCGTAATCGACGAGGCGACCTTTGCACTGCCGCTCGAAGGCGTGATCGACATCGCGGCCGAACGCGATCGTCTCGCCAAGGCACTCGCTTCCGCCGAGAAGGAACGCGATAGCCTCGCTACGCGTCTCGGGAATTCCAACTTCACGGAGCGCGCGAAACCGGAGGCCGTGGAAAAGGCACGTTCGGACCATGACTCCAAGGCCGCAGAGGCCGAACGGCTTCGGGCGGCGTTCGAGAGACTGGGATAGCGCGGTGCTCCTGCGAAGGCAGGAGCCCAGACGTTCTTATTGGGACTGGGTCCCTGCCTTCGCCGGGGTACATTGAGGAGGGACATGGCAGACGCAGGGCAACAGCGCGGACAAAGGGGCGACCTGACGCAGGGCAGCATCGGACCGACTCTGCTC
>JBKPJK010000272.1:0-2411 GCA_046730635.1 Pseudomonadota bacterium
GGCCGGCGTAGAGCAGGTTCGCGCCGGGCGCGAGCACCATGTCGAAGCTGGCGTTCGGGGTTACGTCTCCGACGTCGATCTCGGTCGCCAGGGCAGCGAGATATTGGGCGGCGACCTGCGGCGAAGCGCCTGCCGCACGTAGCGACCAATAAAGCCCATCGCCGACGCGTCCGCGAATCCTCAGCGGACTTCCCGCAGCGACGGCCTTCGGCGCGGGTGCGACAATCGGTTCGACGGCCACTTCGCGATGCGGGACGAACTCGACCGGCTGGACCGCGTCGGTCGCCGCCATCCGCATTCCTGTGGACCCGTTGGGCGTAATGCCGAGGGCCTGCCATTGGCGCTGATCCTCCGAGGGTGCGGCCCCGACCCGCGGCAGGGAAGCCCAGGCGACGCCGCTGCAGAGCAGCGCCAGAACGCCCACAGTCTTCCAGCCCAAGGGCAAGGACACGCGCGGCAGCGCGAGGGGCAAAGCGCGAACGCTTGCCCTCCTTCCGAACCGTCGATCGTGCACCGGTGACGTCAACACAGCCCCGGTGTCCCGAAATGAGGTTAAGACCCCCTTAAAATTGCGACGAAAGGAACCTTGCGCGCGTCTGAAACGCTGCCACATTCAAAGCTATGGCGCGCCGTTCAGACGCACCGGTCCGGGCGATCCTGGGACCCACGAATACCGGCAAGACCTACTTGGCGATCGAACGGATGTGCGGACATTCGTCCGGAGTCATCGGCTTTCCGCTCCGCCTCCTCGCCCGCGAGGTCTACGACCGTGTCGTCTCGATCAAGGGGGAGAAACAGGTCGCGCTGCTGACCGGCGAGGAGCGAATCGTCCCGCCGCAGGCCCGATACTTCCTCTGCACGGCCGAAAGCATGCCGGTCCCCGGCGGGGACGCGCACCACGACGGAGACCTCCAGCGCGACTTCGCATTCGCTGCCATCGATGAGGCCCAGCTCGGCGCGGATCCTGAGCGCGGGCACGTCTTCACCGATCGGATGCTGCGGGCCCGCGGGCGTGAAGAGACGCTGATCCTCGGTTCGGACACCCTGCGGCCGATCATCCGCGAACTTCTTCCCGAAGCCGAGATCGTCAGCCGTCCACGCTTCTCGACGCTCCGCTACTCCGGCAGCGTCAAGCTTTCGCGCCTGCCGCCGCGCTCGGCTGTCGTCGCCTTCTCTGCCGAGCAGGTCTACGCGCTTGCCGAGATGCTGCGGCGATTCAAGGGCGGCGCAGCGGTCGTGATGGGGGCGCTGTCGCCCGCCACCCGCAACGCCCAGGTGGCCATGTTCCAGCGCGGCGAGGTCGACTATCTCGTGGCCACCGACGCCATCGGCATGGGTCTCAACATGGACGTGACCCATGTCGCCTTCGCTGGGCTCGAGAAGTTCGACGGCCGGCGCGACCGCCGCCTGACCATCGCCGAGATGGCGCAGATCGCGGGCCGCGCAGGGCGGCACCAGAAAGACGGCACGTTCGGTACTCTGGGTCTGACCGAAGATACCGGTGGCTTCAGCGAGGAGGAAGTGGCCGCGATCGAGGAGCATCGCTTTCGGCCGCTCGACAGCGTCTACTGGCGCAATGCCGAGCTCGATTTCAGCGACACCCGCACGCTCATCGGCAGCCTCGAGGCTAGAAGCGACGATCCGATCCTCCGCTCCGCGCCTGAGGCGATCGATCTCTCGGTGCTCAAGCTTCTTGCAGAAGATCCGTCGATCGCTGCCCGCAAGGGTGCCCAAGCCCGGCGTCTTTGGGCGGTCTGCGGGCTTCCCGACTTCCGCAAGGTCGGGCCGATGCACCACGCCCGGATGATCCGCCGCTTGTACAGCTATATTGGCGAGGGCGGGCACATCCCGCACGAATGGTTCGCGGCGGAGGTGGCGCGTCTGGACAATATGAGCGGCGATATCGAGGCGCTTGCCGATCGCCTCGCCGGGATCCGAAGCTGGGCCTATATCGCGCACCGTCAGGACTGGCTGAAGGAGCCGGTGAAGTGGGCCGAGCGCACCCGTGAGGTCGAAGCGCGGCTCAGCGACGCGCTGCACGAGCGCCTCACGCAACGCTTCGTCGACCGGCGCACCGCGGTCCTGGTCCGCGATATCGGAGCGCGCGGCTCCGATGCGTTGCCCGTCACCGTCGCCGCGGATGGCGAGGTCAGTGTCGGCCCGGAGCCCATCGGGCACCTTGCCGGTTTCGAATTTCGCGTCGATCCGTCGGCGAAGCTTGCGGACAAGCGCTTGCTGCTCGCGGCGGCCGAGCGGCGCCTGGGCGACGAGCTCGATCGCCGCGCGAGGGAGCTGGTCGACGCGCCGGACCACACCTTCGCGCTCGTCGTTGAAGACAGCGGCGGTCTCGCGATCGCCTGGGGCGAGCATGTCCTCGCCCGCCTCGCGCCCGGCCGTTCGTTGCTCGAACC
>JBKPJK010000273.1:0-2448 GCA_046730635.1 Pseudomonadota bacterium
CCCTTCCTTGCGGCATCCGCTGAAGCTAGTGCCGAAGGGCCATGACCCGTTCCCGTTCCCGTTCCGCCGCCCGCCTGGCTGCCGTGCAGGCACTTTACCAGCATGACATGGAAGGGACGCCCGTGCCGCGCCTGATAAAGGAGTTCCACGATCACCGTCTCGGCGCGACGATCGAGGATGCGCAGTATCACGAGGCAGAGCGCGACTTCTTCGACGATATCGTAACGGGCGCGGATTCGCGGCGTGACGAAATCGATGAGCTGATCGGCAACCGCCTGGCGGAGGGCTGGACCCTGGAGCGTCTCGACCGCCCGATGCGCGCGATCCTCCGGGCGGGTGCCTACGAATTGATCGCGCGCGCGGACGTGCCGGTGGGGTCGGTCATCTCCGAATATGTCGACGTCGCCCACGCATTCTACGACAAGCGCGAAAGCGGGTTCGTGAACGGGCTCCTCGACGCCATCGCGAAGGAGGCTCGGCCGCCCGCGCGCGCGGAATGATGGACCCTTGCTCCCCTGACGCCGTTGGGGGAGGGTTGAAATATGCGCGAGCAGGAGGTCATCGATCGGCTTAGGCGGATTGCCACCACGCCGGAAGCCCGCGGGTTGCTTGACGATGTCGCCGTCTTCGGACGCCTTGTCGTCACCCACGATACGATTGCCGAAGGTGTGCATTTCCTGAGTTCCGATCCGGCAGCCAGCGTCGGATGGAAGCTCGTTGCCGTAAACCTGTCCGATCTCGCGGCGAAGGGCGCGACGCCGGCCGCGGCACTTCTCTCGCTGACGATCTGCGGCGCAGGCAAGTGGGAGCTCGCGTTCCTTGCCGGGATCGAGGCGGCATGCGAGAGCTACGGCCTCCCGTTGATCGGCGGAGACACGATCGCCCTTCCCGGCGGCGCGCCGCGAGTCCTGGGCCTGACCGCCATCGGACACGCCGGAAAAAGCGTTCCGGACCGTGCGGGGGCGACGGCCGGGGATAGTCTGTGGCTCGTCGGAACGGTGGGCGATGCGGCCGCCGGCCTTGCGTTGCTGCGCGACGATCGCAACGCGGCGGGTCCGCTGGTCGATATCTACCGGCGCCCCGTGCCGCTGCTCAGCGCAGGGCAGGTGCTGGCCCCGCACGCGAACGCGATGATGGACGTGTCGGACGGCCTATTGCTCGACGCCAAGCGGATGGCCCAGGCGAGCCGCTGCCGAATTCGGATCCAGCTGGATATGCTGCCCTTGTCGGGCGCCTTCATCGACGCACGCGGTGACGACCTGGACGCTCGTCTCTTCGCTGCCACCGGCGGGGACGACTATGCTTTGCTCGCCGCACTGCCGGATGATGTCGATCCGTCAACACTTTCTTTACCAGAAGGGACGACGATCGAGCGGATCGGGACCATCGAGTCCGGCGCGACGTCAGTCCGCCTGATGCACGAGGGCCGCCCGATACCGTTGCCGGAGAGACTGGGTTTTGAGCATTCGCACGATCAGCATCGCGGGATTTCCATTCCGACAGTGGGCGATCGGCATTAGCGGCCTCGCCTCCGGAATGATGCTCGCGCTACTGCTTTCTAACCTGCGCTAAGGCGTTCCAAACGCGCGGTTGCCAGCCGCGCAAACGCTCCCTAAACCGTCGCCCGTCTCACGGCGGCCGCCGTTATTCCCGGCCGCGCATCCGCTTCAAGAACGGGGAAGCTTGAACTCATGAACCTGCTGCTTATCGCCATTATCTGCGGCGTGATCGCGGTGCTCTACGGCATCGTCACCAGCCGCCAAGTGCTCGGCATGTCGACCGGCAATCAACGCATGGTCGAAGTCTCCGCAGCCATTCAGGAAGGTGCAGCCGCCTACCTGAAGCGCCAGTATACGACGATCGCCATTGTCGGCGTCATTGTCGCCGCGATCATTTTCTTCTTCCTCGGCGGCCTCAGCGCGGCCGCCTTCGTGCTCGGCGCGGTCCTTTCCGGAGCGACCGGCTTCATCGGCATGAACATCTCGGTACGTGCCAACGTCCGCACCGCGGAAGCGGCCCGCCATAGCCTGCAACGAGGCCTAACGACCGCGTTTCGCGCGGGTGCCATCACCGGCATGCTCGTCGCGGGCCTCGCCTTGCTCGCGATCGCGGTGTTGTTTTGGTACCTAACGGGGCCAGGCGGATACCAGCCGAACGATCGCCCGGTCGTCACTGCTCTCACGGCTCTCGCGCTGGGCGCATCGCTCGTGTCGATCTTCGCCCGTCTCGGCGGCGGCATCTTCACCAAGGCAGCCGACGTCGGCGCCGACCTCGTAGGCAAGGTCGAAGCCGGAATTCCGGAGGACGATCCTCGCAATCCGGCCGTGATTGCCGACAATGTCGGCGACAACGTCGGTGACTGCGGCGGCATGGCGGCCGACCTGTTCGAGACGTTCCTGGTCACCGCGGTCGCGGCAATGTTGCTCGGCTATCTGATCACCGGCGTGC
>JBKPJK010000274.1:0-8155 GCA_046730635.1 Pseudomonadota bacterium
GGATGAATCCGACGTGCATCCAGTTGTTCGGCATTTTGTCGATGAAGAACGGCCGATCCGTCTTGCGCTGAACACGGGTGCGTTCGAGGTATAGCGCTCCGAGTTCGCCGAAGAGGTCGACCGCCAAGTCCGCAAGCAGCTCGGGATAAGGTGTCGCGCCTGGCTCCACGCGCGGGTCGGGCTCCAGGCTCCGGACCAGCACGTATATGTCCGGCAACTCCGACGTCCCCTCGATGAACGGATGGCTCGCGAGGATCTGCTCGACCAATGTCGATCCTGAGCGTGGCAGGCCGACGATGAAGATCGGGTCGGGCGCCGGATTGCCGCTCCCGGCCCGCTGGGTGAAAAACTCGGGCGCGAACAATCGTTCGCTGCGCTCCACGAACCGGGTGATCCGACCGGGATCGTTCATGAGCTGGCCGGCGCGAATCGCGTTGCCGGCGCGATATTGTTCGAAGCTTGCGACGGGATCGCCGCGATCTTCGAGAGCCTTGCCCAGAGCGAAGTGAAGCCGCAGCTGATCTTCGACCGGCCGACCCGAGGCCCCCACCAATTCGCGAAGCCTTCCGATATCGTCGTCTGTGAACTTGAACGATTTGAAGTCCGCCAGAAGCCACCAGGCTTCGCCATGGTCGCCGCGGACTTGCAGGGCGTTGCGGCAAGCTTCGATAGCCTCCTCCAAGCGCCCGACGGTCTTCAACTGGAAGGCAAGGCGGGTCCAAATGTCGAGGTTCGACGGGTTGGCGGCCACGATCTCCTGGTAGAGACGAATCGCTTCCTCATATTCGCCGATGCGGCCGAGCGCGTCGGCATGGACCTCTTTGACTTCCTCATACTGCAGCAGGTCCTGTGGGATCTTTGCGAATTCCGCAGCGGCTTCGCCCGATCGCTCTTGGTCGAGCAGCGCGGTTGCAAGATGCAACCGGGCGTAAGCGAAGCCGGGCGCGAGTTCGAGGGCTCTTCGGAAGAGCCCCTCCGCATCGGGCAAGAATCCGGAGGAAGCAGCGATTTCGCCCAGCATGCGCATCGCCACGAAGTCGTCAGGCCGGCGCCGGAGGACGTTTCGGAGTAGGCTTTCGGCCGTAGCGAAATCGTCGGCGAGCATCGCCTGGCTGGCGCGCGCGATTTCCGGATCCCGGCTCGACGCCTGGATCGCGTCCAGTTCCCGTTGAGTGGGCGCAATGCTCATCGATACGCCTCACGCGAAAGAATGGTCGGGGAGAGAGGATTCGAACCTCCGGCCCCTGCCTCCCGAAGACAGTGCTCTACCAGGCTGAGCTACTCCCCGACCGGAACCCGCCCCAGGCGACGTTCGGTCGCGGCGGGAGCCAAGGCTGCGGCTAGATAGAGGTGGGTTCCGGGGAACGCAAGCAGCCGCTTAGCGACCGAGCGCATCCATCCAATGCCGGACCCGGACGAACTTCTCGCGCGGGCTGCCCGGGCGCGCATTGGCAGTCTCGGTTTCCTCGATCTTGCGCCAGTCGTCGTAGTCGGTCGGCATGATCCCGCGTTCTTCGAGAAGGCGCTTGAGACCTTCGGCCCCCTGCCGGTTCCCTCCGCTGCCTACCGGCATGGTTTCAGCGATCTGGTCGGCGACTTCGTATCCGTCGGGACGGTTGGTTCCGATGGTTCCTGTCGGACCGCGCCTGGCCCAGCCGACCGAATACAGACGGTCGGAAATCCTGCCCGCCTCATTGACGAATTTGCCCCCCTCGAAGGGCACGTCGGGGATCGGCGAGCTGGAGTAGCCGATCGCCGTGACGATCAGCGTGGCCGGCACCTCGTAGGTTTCGCCAGTTCCGCGCGCTGCGCCCTTGTCGTCCAGTTCAGTCCGTTCGACGACGATCTTCTCGGCTTTGCCGTCGCCTTCGATGGCGAGCGGCTTGGCGAAGAAGTCGAAGATCATGCGCTTGGGCTTGTTCGCGTCGATCTCTGCGAAACCGCGGAGCAGGGTCACCGATTTCCTAAGGCCCGGCTCCAGCGGCTCATCCGCCTCGACCGGCGGAAAATCGCCGGGCTCGACGATGGGAACCGCCGCTTCGAGGTGCCCCAGTTCCCCCAGCTCCTTGGGAGTCATTGCGATCTGGTGCGGGCCCCGGCGGCCCAGAATCGTGATCGTCCGGATCGCCGAATTGTCCAGTGCGTCCAGCGCGTGAGCGACGATGTCCGAACCTTCGAACTCATGCCGCGTCTTGGACAATATCCGTGCGCAATCGAGCGCGACATTGCCGTTGCCGATGACCGCAGCGTGCGTCCCATCCAGCGGCGGGTCGAGGTCGGCGAAGTCGGGGTGCCCATTGTACCATCCGACGAACTCGGCGGAGCCGACGACCCCGGGCAGATCCTCGCCTGGAATGCCGAGCCTCCGATCGTGCGGCGCGCCGGTGGCCAGGATCACGGCGTCGTAGAGATCGAGCAGCTCGGCGACCGAAACATCCCCGCCCACGTTCACATTGCCGATGAAGTCCACGCCGGCGCTCTCGGCCACCTTGTCGTAGCGCTTACTTACCGCCTTCAGCGACTGGTGATCGGGCGCGACGCCGAAGCGGATCAGACCGTAGGGTACGGGATATCGATCGAGGATGTCGATGCGGGCTTTGCCGCCATAGGCCTTTTCCAGAGCCTCCGCAGTGTAGAAACCCGCCGGACCTGAACCGACCACCGCGAAATGCCGCATCCGCCGCCCTCCTCGTCCGAGTTGCTTAGCGGCTGTAGCGCGGAGCGTCAGCCCTTGCTGTGATCCTCGAGAAGGACGCTTCCCTTCTTCTGCAGCGCGGCCTGGATCATGCCCGCGAACATGCCGAGCATCGGTGGAAGCAGAACTTTCAAATGGACCTTGTTTTCCAGCACGTCGATGGTCGCGGTGACCGACTGCCCCATGGCAGCGACGTCGAGGTTGAGCTGGTCGCCGGCCCAGCCGCTCTGCACCTGTGCCCCCCCGGGAATGTGCTCCTGGAGCTTGTGAACGTTGTTCGCGATGCGCCGCCGCGCTTCGTCCTTGCCGAGCTGGTGCGGGAGGTCGACTTCGATCGGGTGTGCCATATAGCTAATACAGTGGTCCTGCGTTCAGAGCTTTTCAAGCTCGCAAGGAAGATTATCGTTCCACATATGCGTAAGCTTGCCTTGTTCTGCATCGGCCTGACGTCTTCCGTGAGCGCGCAGCCCCCTGTCTGGACGCCAGGAATGCCGTGGCAGCCGACCGCGCCTTACGTGACGGTCGGGCAGGACGAGCCCGGCTATCGCAACTGGTACATTGCCGCTCCGTCGCACGCCGTATGGGTGAGGTCATTCAACGACTATCTGACGACTTACGGCGTCGGCGGAGTCGTGCCGACGTGGCAGCTGCTCCGCACCGCGAGCGACTGGCAGAAATGCGGAGCCCCACCGTTCGAAGTGCCTCCGTCGGAAGATTGGCCCAATGTCGTTCAGGCGCTGCGCTATATCCGGGACAAGGTGATTCCTGCGATCGGCCCGGTCGAACCCGTGTCCGTTTACCGCAATCCGACCCTCAACCAGTGCGCTGGCGGAGCACAGGAAAGCGCGCATCGATTCATGCAGGCGGTCGATATGGTCCCGCTTCGCCCGATCACTCGGAATGCGCTGATCGAGCAGATGTGCGCGATTCATGCACGGACCGGCCCCTCCTACGGCGTCGGATTGGGCTTCTACGTCGGACTTCGATTCCACGTCGATTCGCGCAAGTTCCGGACCTGGGGCGTGAATGACCAAGGCGGCGTCGCCTGCGCGCGGAGCTTTCAGCTGGCCCATGCGCAGGAAGTCATTGCGACCCCGGAGCCGGCCGTCACCTCGCCACCGCAGCCGACGCCTACTCAGCCGTCGCAGCCTCTCAACGCCAGCAGCCCACCAAAATCTTGACTCGCACGGCCTTGTGTTGCTGAATTGCAACACCATATCGGCCCCAAGCAAAAGGGGTAGAATTGAATGGATTTCGAGAAGCTCACCGACCGCGCCCGTGGATTTCTCCAGGCCGCGCAGACGATCGCGGTTCGCGAGCATCAGCAGAGGATCGCGCCCGCGCATTTGCTGAAGGCGCTTCTTGACGACGAGCAGGGTATGGCCGCCGGACTGATTGAGGCCGCCGGCGGCGACGCCAAAACCGCCAAGCGCGAAGTCGATGCCCTGGTTGCGAAGATCCCTTCGGTGACGGGCAGCGGCGCGACGCAGGCGCCCGCAATGGACGGGGACACGATCCGGATTCTCGATCAAGCGGAGCAGATCGCTCAGAAGGCGGGCGACAGCTACGTCACCGTCGAGCGACTCCTGCTGGCGATGGCGCTTGCGAAAAGTACGGATGTTGGCGGCGCGCTGGCCAAGGCAGGCGTCACTCCGCAGAATCTCAATGCGGCGATCGACAAGCTGCGCGGCGGCCGGACCGCGGACACGCAGGGTGCCGAAGACCGTTACGACGCGCTGAAGAAATATGCGCGCGACCTCACGGCGGCTGCTCGCGAGGGCAAGCTCGATCCGGTGATCGGCCGCGACGAAGAGATTCGCCGCACCATCCAAGTGCTCGCGCGTCGGACGAAGAACAATCCCGTGCTGATCGGCGAACCGGGAGTCGGCAAGACTGCGATTGCCGAGGGCCTCGCCCTGCGCATTACCAACGGCGACGTTCCGGACGGGATCAAGGACAAACGCCTTCTGGCGCTCGACATGGGCGCCCTCATTGCCGGAGCAAAATATCGAGGTGACTTCGAGGAGCGCCTGAAGGGCGTGCTCGACGAAGTGAGGCAGGCGGAGGGCGACATCATTCTCTTCATCGACGAGATGCACACGCTCGTCGGGGCCGGGAAGGCGGAGGGCGCCATGGACGCCGGCAATTTGCTCAAACCCGCTTTGGCCCGTGGCGAATTGCATTGCATCGGTGCGACCACGCTCGACGAATATCGCAAGTATATCGAGAAAGACGCAGCTCTCGAGCGGCGTTTCCAACCCGTGTTCGTCGGCGAGCCCAGCGTACCGGACACCATCTCGATCCTGCGCGGGCTGAAGGAGAAGTACGAGCTTCACCACGGCGTGCGGATCACCGACGGCGCGATCGTCGCGGCAGCGACTCTTAGCAACCGCTACATCACCGACCGCTTCCTGCCCGATAAGGCCATCGACCTTATGGATGAGGCAGCAAGCCGCATCCGCATGGAAGTCGAGTCCAAGCCGGAAGAAATCGAGAACCTCGACCGACGGATCATCCAGCTCAAGATCGAGCGGGAGGCGCTGAAGAAGGAGCAAGACAAGGCTTCGAAGGACCGTCTCGACAAGCTGGAAGACGAGCTTGCCAATCTCGAGCAGCAATCCGCCGAGCTGACTCAACGATGGCAGGCCGAAAAGGAGAAGATCGCCGGCGAGGCCAAGATCAAGGAGCAGCTCGACGCGGCGCGGCTCGAGCTCGAGCAAGCGCAGCGCAGCGGCGACCTCGCGAAGGCGGGTGAGCTGCAGTACGGGCGCATTCCTCAGCTGGAGAAGCAGCTTGCCGACGCGCAGGTTGCGTCGCAGGGCGCGATGCTGCGTGAGGAAGTGACCGACCAGGACATCGCTGCAGTCGTCAGCCGCTGGACTGGCATTCCGGTCGAGCGGATGATGGAAGGCGAGCGCGAAAAGCTGCTCCAGATGGAGGCGCTGATCGGCGCGCGAGTGATCGGCCAGGAGGATGCGGTGAAGGCAGTCTCCGCTGCCGTGCGCAGGGCACGAGCCGGTCTTCAGGATCCGAACCGGCCCCTTGGCTCGTTCCTCTTCCTTGGCCCGACGGGGGTCGGCAAAACCGAGCTTACCAAGGCGCTCGCCGAATTCCTGTTCGACGACGCTTCGGCGATGGTCAGGATCGACATGAGCGAGTTCATGGAGAAGCACGCCGTCGCGCGGCTGATCGGCGCTCCTCCGGGATACGTTGGCTATGAGGAAGGCGGCGTCCTGACCGAGGCAGTACGGCGCCGGCCCTACCAGGTCGTGCTGTTCGACGAGGTCGAGAAGGCGCACGGCGACGTGTTCAACGTGCTTCTCCAGGTGCTCGACGACGGTCGTCTCACCGACGGCCAGGGACGCACGGTCGACTTCACCAACACCATCATCATTCTGACGTCGAATCTCGGCTCGCAATATCTGGCGTCGCTTGGCGAAGACGAAGACGTCGCGAAGGCCGAGCCCCAGGTCATGGAGGTCGTCCGGGCACATTTCCGTCCGGAATTCCTGAATCGCCTGGACGAGATCATCCTGTTCCACCGCCTGAGTGCGGGGCACATGGGTCCGATTGTCGACATCCAGGTCGCGCGGCTGCAGAAGCTGCTCGAGGACCGCAAGATCAGGCTGGAACTCACCGACGCCGCACGAGCATGGCTCGGCCGTGTCGGCTACGATCCGGTCTATGGCGCCCGGCCGCTCAAGCGCGCGGTGCAGAAATATCTGCAGGATCCTCTCGCCGACCGCATCCTGGCAGGCGAGATCCCGGACGGTTCAGTGGTTCGCGTCGACGAAGGCGACGGCCAGCTGCTGATCACGCCCGCCGGGGAGCATCGCGAAGCCGCTTAGGCGGTCAGGCTTTCTCGTCTGGGTTCGCGAGCCCTGATGTCAGGGCTCAGTGCGGCGCGGTTCCACCAGTGCACGGATTGCCCGTTTGACAGCCGACGCTCGTGTTCTTCTCTTCGAACGCTTCGACCGTTTGACGGTGCTCCTCACGCAATTGCTGCCATTCCAGGACCGTCTTGCAAACGGTGCGCGCGCCAAGGCGCGTTCCTGTAGTCTGATCGACTTCGCAAACGATCTTGTTGGGATCGTGGCCCTTCGGAGCGGGATTGTTGGTCTCGATGCGCACAACCTGTGCCCCGGCCGGCGTGCCGAGCAGCAGGGCCAGACTTGCGACAGTGCTGCACATTTTCGTCATCACCGTAACCTCCTTGGGAACGGCCGAGCGAACCGCTATTACCAGGAATCAGCAGTCGGCGCGATCAACTTACCTCGGCTGACGACGCGCCCATCACCCACTGCGCGTTCATCGCCTGATACATGCTGCGGATCATTCCCTGTTCCGCCTCGCTTAAGTGGGGGTTCCAGCAATCGAGGATCAGCACGGCGCGATCCCGATCGGTCGGATTGTGCGCCTCATGCTCGATCGTGTCGTCGAACACGAATGCTTTGCCTTCGACCCACGGACGAATTTCGCCGCCGACCCGAAACGTGCAGCCCGCAGGGACGACGAGCGGCAAGTGCACGATTGACCGGACGTTGGTTACGCCCGTGTGTGGCGGGATATGCTTCCCAGCCTTGAGGATCGAGAAAAAGACCGCCGGCGCGCGACCTGGAATGCGGCAAAGTGGGAGACTCTCGACCAGTGCGGCGGTCTTCGGCGCTCGCAGACATACGTCATCGATCCGCTCGCCGTCACGCCACAGATGAAGGGCGCTCCAGTCGAGCGAGCGATTGAGCGAGGTCCATTTGTTTTCTGGCACGCCCGGAAGCTGCTCGACATAGGGAGCAAGTCCAGGATCGGGGTCGGCGAGGATCGCGGCGAGCTCGTCCCGGATCTCGCCGGTTTTCGACTCAAGCGATGTAAGCCACGGAAAGTGGTGGCGGTCGAAGAACTCATCCGCCGGCAGGAACGGGTAATGGAGGCCGTGACATTCGTTGGCATAGATCGATCGCCGCCCGAGCATCGCGTCGCTCGCCGCACGTGCTCGCCGGCGATCGCGCTCGGACGCCTTTGCGAGCGCCGGCGCAAGCGCATGGTTCAACGCGTCCGCCGATGCTGCACGCCGCCGTTCGACATAAGACGCAGCATGCGCGACGACCTCCGTCAGCTCTGCCGGCGGCGTCGGCCCTGCAAGAGCGAGCACTGCGTTCCAACGCTCGCCTGCGGCGCCTTCCTCGCCCAATTGCTCATGCACCTGGGCGAGTCCGATCAGCGCGGGCAAGAAGCGTTGATCGGCCTCTAGCGCGCGCTCAAGTGCGTTCTTGGTCGAACGGGCATCGTTCAATGCGGCATGCGCTGAAGCCAGGTTGAGCCACAATTCGGCTGCGGCCGAGTCTCCTCGACACGCACATTCGAAATGTTCGGCCGCCGCTCGCGCATCCCCGCTCGAGAGCGCATCGAGCCCCAGCACGTTGCGTGCCAGAGGGTGATTTGCCTCAAGCGCGATAACGGCTT
>JBKPJK010000275.1:0-1763 GCA_046730635.1 Pseudomonadota bacterium
CGATCGCGCTGAGCTCGGCCACGGCCGGCGGGCTGTACATCGGAACGTTCGACGTCACCGTCGACTATTGAAATCGCGCGTTTTCCGCTCGTGGTTGACCGAAAATCAACCATTCCGGAGCAAAGTAGGGGCGAGGGTTCCAGTCCGGAGCCGTGTGGGGATCGCAGAATGACTGTCAGCATCAGGGCTTTGGTATCGGCCGCAGTTTTCGTCGCGCCGTTGATCGCATCCGCAACGCCGGCTCGCGCGGGCATCGGCGATCTGTTGGTCGCGCCGACGCGCATCGTGCTCGATGGACGCAAAGGCGCCGAGATCGTTCTGAACAATATCGGCGAGGAGCCCGCGACCTATCGCGTTTCCGTCGAGTTTCGACGGATGAAGGCGGATGGGAGCCTCGAGGACGTCTCCGATCCGACCGAAAAGGACAAGACCGCGGCCGACATGATCATTTACGCGCCGCGGCGCGTGACGCTCGCCCCGCACGAACCCCAGGCCATCCGCATTGCCGCCCGCCCGCCGCAGGGGCTCCCCGACGGCGAATATCGGGTGCACATGCTTTTTCGGGCAATCCCGCCCGCGACCCCCGTCGTCAAAGCGAGCGCCCCCGAGAAGGGCCTGCGATTCCAGCTCACGCCCATTTACGGAGTGACCATTCCGGTCATCGTGCGCCTCGGCAATCTCGAGGCGACCGCCGGCATCGCCAACGTCCAGCTGGAAAAGAAGGACGGCGGCCCGTCGGTCGCGCTCGATCTGACGCGCTCGGGTTCGCGCTCGACCTTCGGTGAGGTCCGCGTGTTGAAGGCGGGCGTGAAGGATCCGATCGCAATCCAGAAGGCCGTCGCGGTCTATACCGAGATCGGCTCCCGCCACCTCGAGGTCCCGGTGAGCCGGGAATATAAAGGCGAAGTCGCCGGTCCGGTGACGGTCCAATATGTCGAGACCTTCGACGACGGATCGCATGTGATCGCAGAGACCAAGACGGTCCTGCGCTAGGCCGGGACAGGCCCAGGGGGAGCTCCTCCGGTGTTCGGGCCGGCCAAATGGCTGCGTAAAGCCGCGGTACTGCTCGCCTTCTGCGCCGGAGGTATTGGCGCATCCACGTCCGTACCGACGCCGCAAGCCGCCGGCTGGAAGGCCGATCCTGACGACCAATTCCTTCTTGACGTCAACATCCGTCAGCTCCGGCTTGGCGACGGCGTGCGCGCATACAACACGCCTGAAGGCACTTGTGTCGTCTTAGGCGACTTTTTGACGACACTCGACGTGCCCATGCGCATCGATCTCACCGCGAAGAAGGCGAGCGGCTGGGCGTTCAAGGAAAACAACCGCGTGTCGATCGACTACGGCGCCATGGTAGCGGCGTTCGCAGGGAAGACCGAGGCGATTGCCCCGGGCACGATCCGGGAGACCCCCGAGGGCTGGTGCGTCGATACGAGCGCGCTTTCACGCTGGTTCGGGATCGGCGTGAAACCGATCACCACGGGCTCCGTCCTGCTCCTCCAATCGGAGGCCAAGCTCCCGGTCGAGATGGCGATCGAGCGCCAGCAGCGCGCTGCGCATCTCCATCCAGCCAGCTTCGATCTTTCAACCTTGCCGCACGTTCGAGTACCCTACCGCCTGTGGCGCTCGCCCGCGCTCGACTTCGTGGTCAGCGCTGGTGCGACCTATCGCGCAAGCGACGGCGTTCGCGTCGACCGTCAGAGCTCGGTCTATGCGGCCGGCGAGATTGCCCGGCTTTCCTATGACGCGCAGCTGACCACCAC
>JBKPJK010000276.1:0-3187 GCA_046730635.1 Pseudomonadota bacterium
GTTGTTCGGCCTATGGACGCCGACATCGATCGGGGCGTTCCTGGCCGCGGTTTTCACGACGGTCCAGGGTTGGGCGCTGATCGTGCTCGGCGCCGCGGTCGGCGTGATCTTCGGCTGGTTCGTGCTCGCCCTAAGCGTCGCATCGCTCCCACTCCTCGTCGACGGCAACGTGACGGCGTCGGAGGCGCTGTCCGCCTCGTGGCGGGCGGCGAATGCCAACAAGCGCCTCATGTTCCGATGGGGGATGATCGTCACAGGCCTGCTGATCCTTGGCTCG
Organism: Pseudomonadota bacterium; assembly: GCA_046730635.1. GTDB lineage: Bacteria > Pseudomonadota > Alphaproteobacteria > Sphingomonadales > Sphingomonadaceae > Sphingomicrobium. The sequence continues at coordinate 278 of JBKPJK010000276.1, forward strand.
GCGCCGCTCTTCGTCGGCCTCGCCTTCGTGCTGCCGTGGCTCGGCTATTCGACATGGCATCTCTACGGCCGCCTGATCGACCGCGAGGCCATCAAGGGCGAACGCTACGACTAAGGCTTCTTCAGGACCTTGTCGTCCAGGAACCGCGTGATGGTCGTCCACACGTGAGTCTGCGGCCCCTCACCGGCGATCGCGTGGGTGGCGCCGGGATATGCCATCATCTCGAACGGACGCTTCGACTGCTGCAGCCGCGCGTAAAGCTCGGTGCTGTTCTGGAACACCACATTGTCGTCCGACATGCCATGAACGAGCAACAGCGGATCGGCGATCTTCGGCGCGTCGTCCAGGGCGCCTGACGTCTGGTACGGCTTTGGGTCGATCGCAGGGTTGCCAAGGTACCGCTCGGTATAGGCGGTATCGTACAGGTCCCACTTGGTGACCGGCGCCACCGCCACTCCCGCCGCGAACACCCCAGGCGCCTTCTCGAGCAGCTTGAGCGTCATGTAGCCACCGTAGGACCAGCCCATGACCGCGACCTTGGCGGGATCCACAAAAGGCTCGCGCTTCAGCCATTCGACGCCAGCCAACTGATCTTGCACTTCGACGTTACCCATCGAGCGATAGATCGCATTTTCGAACTTCGTGCCGCGCCGATTGGTGCCGCGATTGTCAAGCGAGAAGACGATCCAGCCGCGGTCGACCAGGGCCTCTTCGAGCGGGAGGTCACGATACCATTCGTCGGTGGCCAACTGGCCGTGCGGACCGCCATAGACGTGAACGAATACCGGATAGCGCTTGCCAGGCTGCCGCGGCGGCGAGAGCATACGGTAGTAGAGCTTGGAACCGTCCGGTCCGGTGATCTGCCCGAACGTGGGCGTCACATGGCTGTCGCGATAGGGTCCGTAAGGATGGGATGCGTTCAGCGCGTTCTCCTCGACCCAGGCGAGCCGCTTGCCCGCCGCATCCGCAAGATAGGTCTGCGAAGGCTGGCCTGGATTGGATCGCGTGACCAACGCGTGCGTCGCGCCCTTGTCCATCACGGCGCGATTGTACCAGCCTGATTCGGTCGCTCGGGACGGCGCCGAGGGACGTTCGTAGTTCACCCAATAGAGTTGCTGCTCGATCGGCGTTTCCTCTGTGCCGGTGAAGTAGACGCGCTTGGCATTTTCATCGACGCCCGCGACCTGCTCCACGGCCCAATCGCCGCGAGTCAGCTGCGTCCACTTGCCCGCCTTCCAGCGATAGAGGTGCGAAAAGCCGCTTCGCTCGGACGACCAGATCAAGCTGCCGTCCTTGAGCGGTTTGAAATTGTCGGTCAGGTTCAGCCACGTCGGGGACCTTTCCGAAAACAGGATTGAAGATCGCCCGGTCGCCGGATCGACCCGAAGCATGTCGAGCTTTTTTTGGTCGCGGCTAAGCCGCTGGACGAAGATGCTGCGTCCGTCCTTCGCCCAATCGACGCGTGCTAAATAATGGTCAGGATTGGAGCCGAGATCCGCCTTCACCCGCTCACCATCCGGCTTCATCACATAGAGGCCGACGATCGCATTCTTGGTGCCGGCAGCGGGATAGCGCTGCTCGATCAGCTCGGTGCCCGAAGCGCCGATCGCCGCTCGCTTCACGATCGCGACCGGACTTTCGTCGACACGCGCCACCGCGATGTACCGATCGTCGGGCGACCACCAATAGCCGGTGAAGCGGTTGAGCTCCTCCTGTGCGACGAACTCGGCTGCGCCCCAGCTCAACGATCCGCCGCCGTCGGTCGTGAGCGGATGTTCCTGCCCGGTGGCGGCATCCATGATGAAAAGGTTCTTGTCGCGCAGGAACGACAGGTACCGGCCCGTCTCGGAAACCTTGCCGTCGATCTCGGTCGCCTTCGTGTCGGTGAGGCGCCGGACGTTCCCGTCAAGCGTCGCGAGGTAGAGATCGCCATCGATCGGGACCAGAACGGATTTGGAATCGGGAGCCCACTCGTAGTCCGTGATCCCCCGGGTGCCGGCGATCCGCGCCCGCTCCCGGTTCATCTTCTCCTCTTCGGAGATCGGGCCGCCCGACCCGACTTTCTTGGAATCGACCAGCATCCGCTCGGCGCCCGTGGACGTGTCGATCGCCCAAAGATCGTAACGATCCCTGTCCTCCGCCCGATTCTTGAGCAGTGTCACGAACCGGCCGTCCGGCGAGAGCTTCGGCTTGCGCGGGGTGGGCCCGCTCAGCGCCGGGCTCGAGAAGACGCGCTCGAGGGGAATGTCACTCGCCCAGCTGGGCGTGGCAACGGCGGCGATCAGGAGAAGACAGGCGATCTTGGTACGCATCGCGGCACGTTACGGTCGTTCGCGCAAAAGAAAAGGCGGAGCCCGAAGGCCCCGCCTCACGATCTTTTGCCTAAAGGCGCTCAGGCTTCCTGAGCTGCCTCCGTCTCGGCGCCCTGACCACCGGGGACGTCGCGGCGGACGTCGCGGCGCTCCGCGATGCGAGCCGCCTTACCCGTGCGGCCGCGCAGATAGTAAAGCTTGGCACGACGGACATCGCCGCGGCGCACGACCTCGATCTTGTCGATGATCGGCGAATAGAGCGGGAAGACGCGCTCGACACCCTCGCCGAACGAAATCTTGCGAACGGTGAAGCTGGAGCCGACGCCCTTGTTGGCGCGGGCGATGCATACGCCCTCGAACGCCTGCACGCGGGTGCGGTCGCCTTCGATCACCTTGACGCCCACGCGCAGCGTGTCGCCGGGGCGAAATTCTGGAACGGGCTTGTCCTTGGTCAGCGCGTCAATGGCTTCGCGCTCAAGGGTCTCGATCAGGTTCATGTCTTGTCAGCCTTCGTGTCTCTTCGCCGCGCGCCAGAGGGCGGTGCCTGCGATGCGCCCCCGTGGCGCTCGATCAGGTCCGGCCGCCGTAGCCGTGTATC
>JBKPJK010000277.1:0-6418 GCA_046730635.1 Pseudomonadota bacterium
GCACGGGATCAGCACCGCGACGTGATTGTCGCCGTTGGCCGTCCCGACTGCCCGGACGGCACCGGGCTGGCCGATCGCTGCGGCAATTTGCGCATAGCTTCGCGTTTCTCCCGCGGGGATCTTGCGCAGCTCGCGCCACACCGCCTCCTGGAATGCGGTACCCGCGACGTCGATCGGAAGGTCGTGCGCGGCAAGCGGTCGTTCGATCGCGGCGAGCGCTCCTTCGACCAGCTCCCTCAACCCGCCTGCGTCCTCGACGATCGTGGCGTTCGGGAAGCGTCGCCTCAATGAGTCCGCGCTGTCGTCGAACGTCAGGCGGCAAATGCCTTTGCCCGTCGCCGCGATGAGCATCTGGCCGAGTGGACTGTCGAAGTGAGTCCAGCGAATGGTCTCGCCGCGCCCTCCGTCACGCCATGCCGACGGCGTCATCCCGAGCCTCTGTTTCGCGTCGTTGTAAAAGCCGCTGGGGCTCGAATAGCCCGCATCGTAAACCGCGTCGGTGACGCGATCGCTCTGGCCGAGCGCGTCTTCCGCACGGCGGTTGCGCAACCCGCGGGCATATTCCGCCGGCGAGACGCCGAGGTCGCGCTTGAAAATGCGCTGGAAATGGTGCGGCGCGTAGCCGACCGCATCCGCCAGCTCTGCGAGGCTGGGCGCCTCTTCGGATTGTTCGATCAACCTGACTGCCCTGGCGACCGCGTCACGATCGCGGCCTACTTCGTCAGGCTTGCAGCGCATGCATGAGCGATAACCGGCCGCCCGGGCTTCTTCGGCGCTGGCGAAGAATTCGACATGCTCGCGCTTCGGGCGCTTCGCCGGGCAGCTCGGCTTGCAATAGATGCCGGTCGTCTTGACCGCGCCGATCACCCGGCCGTCCCAGGCCCGGTCGCGACGCATGAAAGCCGCCCAGGCGGTGTCCGCATCGAGACGCGCGACGTTGCTCACCGCCATGGATGTATTCCGTTCGATCCTCTGTGCAAGCGCCGTCACCTTCAATTCCTCTCGATCTTCGCGGAGAAGCATCCACGGGTCGCGTTATGGGCGTGGATCACCTCGATCTCCGGGTTCGCGAAAAGCTTGCGAATGCCCTCGTCCGCCTCACCGGGCTGGGTGAGAATTGCGTCCGCCATCATGCCCTGGCGGTCGAACCCGCGCAGCGAGAGAATCCTCTTTTCGAACACGGGCGGGGTCCGGTCGACATATTCCGCCGGCTCCTGGTCCGTCTCGGTGACGAAGATCGCGTGGGCGGCGCGATAAGGATTCGCCACATCATGGCTGATGTGGTTCAAAAGCAACACTTTCTCGCCGATCGCGCGATCGGTCAGGCTGACCCGACAAGGAAAGGTCGGGCTGTCGACGGTCATCCGCACCACGCCGCGCTCTGCGAGTACCTCATCGGGCAGCCCGAACAGCGGCCTGAACGGCGTCGGATTCAGCCCTCGAACGACATAAGACATGGGAATTGCTCCTTTCGAGAAGGGGTATAAGATGGTTTCCAGAGGGTTACTTCCGCTGGGTTGCGTTCAAACCGGAAGCAGGTGCTGAGGGGATTGTACCTATGCGAGGGTTGGGGATTTTGGCCTGCGCTGCAGCGTTCGCCGTTGCAGGAAGCTCGGGCAACGCCGTTCCACTGCAACAGCCGCTGCGTTTCTTCGAAGGTCGGACCGAGACCGTAGGAACGATGAAGGCGATGATGAAGAAGACCCATCGCGTCGAAAGCATCGGCCACGGGACGATCGGTAGCGACGGTGCGCTCACGCTCATCCAACAAGTCCGCGATGAAGGCGAAGCTCCACACCAAAGAATTTGGCACATCCGCCAGGTCGGACCGACGAAATTTGCGGGCACGATGTCGGAAGCCGCTGGCCCGATCCTAATCGAGCAGGTCGGCGACGGCTATCGCTTCAAGTTCAACCTGCGCGGGGGCCTGGCGGCGGAGCAGTGGCTCATTCCCAACCGGGACGGGAAGTCCGGATCGAGCATTTTGACCGTCCGCAAATTCGGCATGACGGTCGCCAAGTCCGAAGCGACGGTTCGCAGGCTGTCTCAGGAAGCCAGCCGGGCTCCGTAGAAGCCGCGTCGATCCCTTGCATCGTCGCGCACCCCTTGCTAGGGGCCGCGCGACCCAAACGGGGCGTCGGGGATAAACCCTGATAGCGCCTCGTTTTTCCGTGGGGCAATTCCAGTTCTGGAGCTAATCGCGCGTGGAGACATCCGGCGGCATTCGGGCCAGCTTAGCAGGGCGCTACGCGTCCGCTCTGTTCGATCTTGCCCGTGACCAGAAGCAGATCGATTCCGTCGGCCGCAGCCTCGAGGCGCTTGGCCAGGCGCTGGTCGATTCCAAGGACTTCGCCGAGCTCGTCGAGAGCCCTCTCGTCTCGCGCGAAGAGGCCGCCAAGGCCTTCGCGGCGATCGCTCCGCAGCTGAACCTCGATCCGGTCACCGCCAACTTCCTCGGCGTCCTCGCGCGCAACGGCCGCAAGAACCAATTGCGCCCAGTGATCCGTGCCTTCCGCCGGCTCGCTTCCGACCATCGCGGGGAAACCGTCGCCGACGTCGTCACTGCACGCGCCCTGAACGACGATCAGATCGGGCAGCTCAAATCGCAGCTGCGCACTCGTGCGGGGCGCGACGTGAACATCGACGCCACCGTCGACCCCTCCATCCTCGGCGGAATCGTCGTGAAGCTGGGAAGCCAGCGCATCGACGCTTCGATCCGCACCAAACTCAACCGGCTCGCCCAGGCGATGAAAGGCTAATTGAATGGATATCCGCGCCGCTGAAATCTCTCGCGTCATCCGCGACCAGATCGCAAACTTCGACGCCGAAGCCGAGGTCTCGGAAGTCGGCACCGTGCTGTCGGTCGGCGACGGCATCGCCCGCATCTACGGCCTCGACAATGTCCAGGCCGGCGAGATGGTCGAGTTCGAAAACGGCACCAAGGGCATGGCGCTCAATCTGGAAGCCGACAATGTCGGTGTCGTGATCTTCGGTTCTGACTCCGACATTTCAGAAGGCTCGAGCGTCAAGCGCACCGGCGCGATCGTCGACGTTCCGATCGGCAAGGGCCTGCTCGGCCGCGTCGTCGACGCCCTCGGCAACCCGATCGATGGCAAGGGCCCAATCGAATTCACCGAGCGCCGCCGCGTCGAGGTGAAGGCTCCGGGCATCATCCCGCGCAAGTCGGTCCATGAGCCGGTCCAGACCGGTCTCAAGGCCCTCGACGCGCTGGTTCCGATCGGCCGCGGGCAGCGCGAGCTGATCATCGGCGACCGCCAGACCGGCAAGACCGCCGTCGCGCTCGACGCCTTCATCAATCAAAAGGACATCAACAAGTCGGGCAAGGAGAGCGAGAAGCTCTATTGCATCTACGTCGCGATTGGCCAGAAGCGGTCGACCGTCGCACAGATCGTTCGCGCGCTCGAAGAAAATGGCGCGATGGAATATTCCATCGTCGTCGCCGCGACGGCTTCGGAGCCTGCTCCGCTACAATATCTGGCGCCCTACACCGGCGTCGCGATGGGCGAATATTTCCGCGACAACGGAATGCACGCCGTGATCGTGTACGACGACCTTTCCAAGCAGGCCGTCGCCTATCGCCAGATGTCGCTGCTCCTGCGCCGTCCGCCGGGCCGCGAGGCCTATCCGGGCGACGTCTTCTATCTCCACAGCCGGCTTCTCGAGCGTGCAGCGAAGATGAACGAGGACAATGGCGCAGGTTCGCTGACCGCCCTGCCGATCATCGAGACCCAGGCCGGCGACGTGTCCGCCTACATCCCTACCAACGTGATCTCGATCACCGACGGCCAGATCTTTCTCGAGACCGACCTCTTCTATCAGGGCATCCGCCCGGCGATTAACGTCGGCCTGTCGGTCAGCCGCGTCGGCTCGGCCGCCCAGACCAAGGCGATGAAGAAGGTCGCCGGCTCGATCAAGCTCGAGCTCGCGCAGTATCGCGAGATGGCGGCCTTCGCTCAGTTCGGTTCCGACCTCGACGCTTCGACGCAGAAGCTCCTCGCTCGCGGCGCACGCCTGACGGAGCTCCTCAAGCAGCCGCAGTTCCAGCCGATGCCCGTCGAAGAGCAGGTCGCCTCGATCTTCTCGGGTACGCAAGGCTTCCTCGACAGCGTCGATGTGAAGGACGTCGTGCGCTACGAGGCTGCGATGCTGAGCTTCCTCCGGTCGGAGAAGCCGGAAATCCTCGGCAAGATCCGCGACACGAAGCAGCTGGATGACGATACGGCGGCCGCCCTCAAGGACGCGCTGACCGATTTCGGCAAGCAGTTCGCTTAAGGACCGGCGCGGCTAGACGATGGCGAGCCTCAAGGCCCTCAAGATCCGCATCGGCTCGGTAAAGTCGACGCAGAAGATCACCAAGGCGCTGAACATGGTCGCGGCGTCGAAGCTGCGCCGTGCACAGCAGAATGCGATGGCCGGGCGGCCCTATTCTTCGCGCATGACGGACGTGGTCGCCTCGCTCGCCTCGCGCATCACGCCCGGCCCGCAAAGCCCGAAGCTTCTCGCGGGTACCGGCAAGGACGATACGCACCTGATCATCGTCGCGACCAGCGATCGCGGCCTTGCCGGCGCCTTCAACAGCAACATCGTCCGCGCGGTGCGGCGCAAGGCCGACGAGCTGATCGGCCAAGGCAAGACGGTGCTGTTCTACATCGTCGGCCGCAAGGGCCGTCCGGTCATCCAGCGCCTGTACCCGAAGCAGATCATCGCCCAGTTCGACACGAGCGAGATGAAGAATCCGTCCTATGCGGAGGCGCAGGCCATCGCGAAGGACATCCTCGATCGCTACACGACCGACAGCATCGACGTCGTGCACCTCGCCTATGCGAACTTCGTGTCGACGTTGGTCCAGGAACCCACGATCGAGCAGATCATTCCCGTCGCCCCGCGCGCGACCGAAGACGCTTCCCAGGCAAGCCGTAGCGGTCCGCCCGCCGCGGTCGAATATGAGCCCGACGAGGAGGAGATCCTGGCCGACCTGCTCCCGCGCAACGTCGCCGTCCAGATCTATCGCGCGTTGCTGGAAAACCAGGCCGGCTTCTACGGTTCGCAGATGACTGCGATGGACAACGCGACCCGCAACGCCGGGGACATGATCAATCGTCTGACGATCCAGTACAACCGCACGCGTCAGGCCGCGATCACCACCGAACTCGTCGAAATCATCTCGGGCGCCGAAGCGCTCTAACGAAACCCGAAGGCAAGGAAGACAGACATGGCCACTGCCGCCGACACGAAGCCCAAGCCCCGCGCCAAGAAGACCGCGGCCGCGCAGGACACGAACACGTCCGTGCAGACCAGCAACCTCACCGGCCGCGTAAGCCAGGTCATCGGCGCCGTCGTCGACGTCGCCTTCGAGGGCGACCTGCCGCCGATCCTTTCGGCGCTGGAGACCGACAATGGCGGCAACCGCCTCGTGCTCGAAGTCGCGCAGCACCTCGGCGAGAATGTCGTTCGCACGATCGCGATGGACTCGACTGACGGCCTCACCCGCGGCCAGGTCGTGAACGCGACCGGTTCGGAAATCCGCGTGCCGGTCGGTCCCAAGACGCTCGGCCGGATCATGAACGTGATCGGTGAGCCGATCGACGAGCGCGGCCCGATCGGCAGCGACATCACAGCTCCCATTCACGCCGAAGCCCCGGCCTTCGTCGACCAGTCGACCGAAGCTGCGATTCTGGTCACCGGCATTAAGGTCATCGACCTGCTCGCGCCTTACGCAAAGGGCGGCAAGATCGGCCTGTTCGGCGGCGCGGGCGTCGGCAAGACCGTGTTGATCCAGGAACTGATCAACAACATCGCCAAGGGTCACGGCGGCGTCTCGGTGTTCGCCGGCGTCGGCGAGCGCACCCGCGAGGGCAACGACCTCTACCACGAGTTCCTCGAAGCGGGCGTCATCGCCAAGGACGCCGACGGCAATCCGACGCCGGAAGGCTCGAAGGTCGCGCTCGTGTTCGGCCAGATGAACGAGCCGCCGGGAGCGCGCGCCCGCGTCGCTCTTTCCGGCCTCACCCAGGCGGAATATTTCCGCGACGTCGAGGGCCAGGACGTGCTCTTCTTCGTCGACAACATCTTCCGCTTCACCCAGGCGGGTTCGGAAGTGTCGGCGCTTCTCGGCCGTATTCCTTCGGCGGTGGGCTATCAGCCGACGCTGGCGACCGACATGGGCCAGCTGCAGGAGCGCATCACGTCGACCAACAAGGGCTCGATCACCTCGGTGCAGGCGATCTACGTGCCCGCGGACGATCTCACCGATCCGGCCCCGGCGACCAGCTTCGCCCACCTCGACGCCACCACCGTGCTGTCGCGCGCCATCTCGGAGCTGGGCATCTACCCGGCGGTCGATCCGCTCGACTCCACCTCGCGCGTGCTCACCGCCCGCACCGTCGGCCAGGAGCAT
>JBKPJK010000278.1:0-1287 GCA_046730635.1 Pseudomonadota bacterium
GCGTCGACGTCGCCGACCGGCACGTCCTTAGGAATGGAGGCGCGTTTCCCGTCCCGCTCCAGATAGGGCCCGAAGCGCCCCGACTTCAGCTCGATGCCGTTGCCGAGGTCCTGTGGACCCTCGCTCGCCGGGTCCGCGCCGGGCTGGCCGAACTTTTGCGTGTAGCGGCACTCGGGATAGTTCGAGCAGGCGACGAACGCGCCGAAGCGTCCCCCACGTAGAGATAGGCGTCCATCTCCGCACTGCGGACAGAGCCGTGGGTCGCTGCCGTCGGCCCGCGGTGGATACAGCCAGGGCGATAGAAACTCGTCCAGAGCCTGCGTGATCTCGCTCGGCTTCTGATCCATGACCTCGGCCGCCTTCGGCTTGAAGTCGCGCCAGAAGTCGTCGAGCAGCTTCTGCCAGTCGAGGCGCCCACCGGACACGTCGTCCAGCTCCTCCTCGAGCTCGGCCGTGTAGTCGTAGCTCACATAGCGTTCGAAGAAGCGCTCGAGGAATGCAGTCACCAGGCGCCCGCTTTCCTCCGGAACGAACCGGCCCTTCTCGACCCGCACGTATTCCCGGTCCTTGAGCGTCTGCAGCGTTGCCGCGTAGGTCGAGGGGCGCCCGATCCCGAGCTCCTCCAGCCGCTTCACGAGGCTCGCTTCCGAATATCGCGGCGGCGGTTGAGTGAAGGACTGGGTCGCCTCGACACCCGTCTTGGCGGGAACATCGCCGCGGCTGAGCAAGGGCATGCGGGCGCCGTCTTCGTCGTCCGCTTTCTCGTCCCGACCCTCTTCGTAAAGCGCCAAATATCCCGGAAAGAGTACGACTTGCCCGGATGCACGAAGCGTCGCCCGTCCAGTGCCATCGCTCAGCTCAACGGTCGTCCGCTCCAGCCGTGCCGAAGCCATCTGGCTTGCCAGCGCCCGGTTGTAGACCAGCTCGTAGAGCCGGGCGTAATCCCCGGACGCAGCTCGCGCCTTGTCGAAGTCGGTGGGGCGGATTGCCTCGTGCGCTTCCTGCGCGTTCTTGATCTTGCTCTGATATTGACGCGGACGATCGGGAACGTAGCCCGCGTCGTAGCGGCTCGCGATTGCCCGCCGCGCGGCGCTCACCGCCTCCGGCGCCATGTCAACGCCGTCGGTTCGCATGTAGGTGATGAGCCCCTGCTCGTAGAGCGCTTGCGCGACCCGCATCGTGTGACTCGCCGCAAAGCCGAGCTTGCGCGCTGCTTCCTGCTGCAGGGTCGAGGTGGTGAACGGCGGCGGCGGATTTTTTGAGAACGGTTTCGTCTCGATTGAAGAA
>JBKPJK010000279.1:0-4401 GCA_046730635.1 Pseudomonadota bacterium
GAGCCGAGTTGCTCCAGCAGCCTCTCGAGATCCTTAAAATTCCCCGCGGCGGGCGACGGCAGAGATTCTTTCGCGGCCACGCACCGCTCGGAATCCTCCGGCGCCGTCGCGTCGAAATCGTCTAGGTCGCTTTTAAACAGGCCAGCCATGCGATGCTCCCGCGAGCGAGCTCACTAAGAACAACGACAGAAAGCTGGAATTACTCCCTGGAAATCTCGTCGTACCGGATTGGAACAGATCTTATGCGCAGAGACGTACTGGCAAATCGTCGTTCGATACGAACTCTACGCCCGAACTCAGGAAGTCATTGATGGCACGAGCAAGATCCGGGCAAGCAAGCGTGCGATCATATGCGCGCCGCCGCCAAGGATAATCGCGGTCCATGTGAGGTTTGACTTGCTGACTATGTGGAGAAAGATCGAAGATCAAATTGTCGATCGGCTCAGAGAAGCTGCCGATAGCTTGAAGTCCCTCGCCCAAGACTTTTCCTCCCACGCACTGTCTCTTGCGAGATCAGTTTCGTTCAGCCCCACGACTGAGAGTGCCCGACCCAGTATGTTACGGAAGCCACGATTCCATTTTTATCGACAAGTCGAGTGGATGCGACGATGAATGACGACATGCCTTCAATCTGACGTTAAAAGAGTCGCTTCAAGCGCCTGGCGGCGCGGTTTTCCGCCTCACTTATCCACAGATCGTAAACAGCCGTTAACCATATTCTGTATCGAATCGGCACGGAATCGACGGTTTACAGCCCGAACGGATAGGTCTCGTCCTCATGCCGGACGTCTCCGGGGCGTTGCTCGCCGGCTAATGGTGTGACTGCGTTCGTTTCGTCGAACCAGACCCAGCCGTCGAACTGCCCGGGCAATATCGTCTCGCTATAGTGACTCCAGCGCTCTGTGTCGGGCCGGTAGATAACCCCGATGAACCGTTCGAGCCGCGGCTCCATCAACGCTTCCCGCACATCCCGGCCGACCTCGCCCTCACGCAGGTCGAGCAGGAAGCGTGAAATGCCGCTGTCGTGGCTGAGCCGCTCGTAGCTGTCCGGAAGGGACGAACGGACCTGCTTGATCTTCATCGGCTCGTCCCAGTCGTCCGCAGCGGCGACCGTCCCTGCATGCGTTCCAAAGCCGATGAGCCGCGCCTTCGCCGCCCATTTCTCCTTCGCCAGCTGCCCGATATTTAGCTCGTCGCGCTGCCGCCCCATGTCGGTGAAGGCGGCATTGCCGATGTGGCTGTTGTGCGCCCAGACGATCGCTTTCGAGGTCGGCCCCTTCGCGTCGAGGATCATGTTCAGAGTCTCGAACATGTGCGTGTCGCGCAAATTCCAGCTCTCGGCGGAGCCGCCGTACATCACTCGATAATAGGCCTCGGCATCCTTCACCAGACGTGCGTTGGCCGCGGCGTCGAGCCACTCGTCGCATTCCGGCGCGAAGCAATCGACCTGCTTCTGCAGCAAGTCCTTGAGCATCTGGACGACTCCGACCTCGCAGCGTGCATAGCCTTCAAGCAGCGCATTGCGGCCGTAGAGCTGCGGCTCCTCGGCCCATGGCTCGAGACACGCGTATCTCTTGTGTGCCCGGCGAGCGAGTTCCGGGTCCTGCTGCTCGAGGAAATCGATCACCGCCCGCATCGAGCCTGACAGATTGTACAGGTCGAGGCCGTAGAACCCGCACATGCCTGCGTACGGCTGAGCCTCGTTATATTGACGCATCCAGCGGATGAAGGCGTCCACCTCGACATTGCGCCACATCCAGGTGGGGAAGCGCTCGAACGCCGTGAGCTCGCCTTCGCGCCAAGGGCGATGGCGCACGTACCGATCGATCGTCGCAGCGTCGGGCCAGTCCGCTTCTACCGCCACGATGTTGAATCCGTGGCATTCGATCAGGCGGCGCGAGATCGCCGCGCGTGCGCGGTAGAATTCGCTAGTGCCATGGCTCGCCTCGCCCAGCAGCACGACGCGCGCGTCGCCGTAGCGATCGAACAAAGCGCCGAAGGCGGGATCGTCGATGTCAGGCAACGGTTCGGCCGCATCACGGATCAGCGCGCCGACGTCCAGGTCCAGCTCAAGCATGGCTCCATCCTTCCTCGCCAATCAGAGGAACGAAGCGCACGGCGCCCAGGTTCTCCTGTTCGAGGGTTCCATCCTCCTGCTTGGTCAGCTTGACGAGTTCCTGCACCCAGCCGGGCTGGCCAAGCGGCATGACGAGGCGGCCGCCGGGCGCAAGCTGGCCTATCAAAGCAGCCGGGACGTGGCTTCCGCTCGCGGCAGCAAGGATGGCATCGTAAGGCGCCTCTGCAGGCCAGCCCTTGGTGCCATCCCCCTCTACGATCGCGACATTATCGAATTGGAGACGGTGAATACGCTCCGTCGCGACTTCGACAAGCTCGTGCTGCCGCTCGATCGCGATGACCTTGCCGGCGATCCTGCTGATGACCGCGGCGGCGTACCCGGAGCCCGCGCCCACCTCCAGCACGACGTCGCCAGATCCGATCGCTGCGGCCTGGATCATCAGAGCGACGATATATGGCTGCGAGATCGTCTGCTGCGCCTCGATCGGAAGCGGGTGGTCACCGTAAGCCTGGTGCGCGTATCTCTCGCCGACGAACACCTCCCGCGGAACCGTCAGGAAGGCGTCGAGAATCTCGGGTTCGACGATACCGCGGCGCTTGAGTTGCCGCTCGACCATCGCCTCGCGCTCGCTGACGAAGTCTGTCATGGCCGTCACCATGGTCCACCTCCGGACCATCTGGAAATGCTTGACGAACGGGGGCCGTTCCGTCTGATGCAAAGCGCAGGACCAAACGACACGGTCTTCGCCGGTTCGATCCCGGCAATTTACGACCGCTACATGGTTCCGCTATTCTTCCGCCCATACGCCCGGGAATTGTCCGAACGGGCCCGACGGCTGCAGCCGAAGCTTATCCTGGAAACGGCGTCAGGAACCGGCGTCGTAACCGAACTGCTCCATCAGGCGCTTCCACATGCACAAATCATCGCGACCGACCTTAATGAGCCGATGCTGGCGCAGGCGGCCGCGCGGATTCGACAATCAAACGTCGTCTTCCGATATGCCGATGCGCTGGCGCTACCGTTTGAGGATGAAAGTTTCGATCTCGTCGTCTGCCAATTCGGAGTGATGTTCTTCCCGGATAAGGTTCGTGGCAACGCTGAAGCGCGGCGCGTTCTTCGCCCCGGCGGCGGATATTTGCTTGCAATATGGGATGAGGTCGGACGCAATCTCGCAACCAAGGTCGTCGGAACCGCCCTCGCCCAGATGTTCCAGGACGAGACCGCGGCCTTCTACGAGCGCCTGCCCTTCCGATACCACGACATCGACACGATCCACGGCGATCTCCGCGCTGCGGGGTTTGAGCGGATCGAAATCGAGACCGTCGAATTGCGCAGTCATGCAGCGTCTGCTCGGGATGTCGCGATTGCACTGACGCAAGGCACTCCGATGCGCTCGGAGATCGAGGCGTGGAGTCCAGAGGCGTTGGCGAATGCAACCGAAGCCGCGGAGCACGCACTCCGCATATTCGAAACGGAAGTGGGGTTCGACGCGCCGATGTCGGCGCACATCGTGACCGCGACTAAATGAGCCCCGCGAGCGGACTCGACGGATCGGCGTAGCGGCGCTTCTGCATGCGCCCCGCGAGGTAAGCGAGCCGGCCGGCTTCGACGGCCGCCTTCATTGCGCGCGCCATCAACACCGGCTCCTTCGCTTCAGCGATCGCCGTATTCATCAGCACGCCGTCGCAGCCGAGCTCCATGGCGACGGCGGCGTCGCTGGCAGTCCCTACGCCCGCGTCGACCAAGACCGGAACGCCGGCACCTTCAACGATCAGCCGGATCGTCACGAGATTCTGGATCCCCAGCCCCGAACCGATCGGCGCACCAAGCGGCATGATCGCGACCGCACCGGCTTCCTCGAGTTGCTTCGCCGCGATCGGGTCGTCGACACAATAGACCATCGGCTCGAAGCCCTCTTTGACGAGCGCCTCCGTCGCCCGGAGTGTCTCGCGCATGTCCGGGTAGAGTGTCTTCGCCTCCCCCAGAACCTCGAGCTTAACGAGATTCCACCCGCCTGCCTCACGCGCCAGCCGAAGCGTCCTGATGGCGTCCTCGGCGGTGAAGCAGCCGGCCGTGTTCGGCAGGTAGGTGATCTTCTTGGGATCGATGAAGTCCGTCAGGCGGGGCTGACCGGGATCGGAGACGTTGACGCGCCGCACTGCAACGGTGACGATCTCAGCGCCAGAAGCCCCAACCGCCGCGGCATTCTCCTCGAAATTCTTGTACTTGCCGGTGCCCACAATGAGCCGCGACGTAAAGGTCCGGCCGGCGACGGTCCAAGTGTCCGCCTTGATGTCCTGCTGCGCCGTCACTCAACCGCCTCC
>JBKPJK010000280.1:0-1746 GCA_046730635.1 Pseudomonadota bacterium
TCCTTTGCTGCGCAGCATTGGCGAAAACGCCGCATTGATCGGTTATTGTCTCGGCGGGACAATGACCATCGCCGCCGCCAAGCTCGTCCCGTGCGAGCGAGTGATCACCCTCGCGGCACCTTGGCGTTTCGCACTTTATCCACAGGATTCTCGGACCGCGCTCGATAGCATGTGGCGCCATTCGCAAATGGCGAGCCGAGAATTGGAGGCGCTTCCAATGGAGGTGCTCCAGGCTAGCTTCTGGTCGCTCGATCCCGAGCGAACCGTGCGCAAATTCGCCGATTTCGGACGGCTCGATTCGGCAAGTGCACAGGCGCACCGCTTCGTCGACCTCGAGGACTGGGCCAACGAAGGGGAGCCCCTGCCCTATCCTGCGGCGCGCGAGCTGATCGAAGACCTGTTCGGGCGGGATCTTCCGGGGACCGATGGCTGGCGGGTCGGAGGCCGAATTGCGACCGACGACCTGCCCGTCCCACTCCTCAACCTCACCGCCGATCGCGATCGCATTGCGCCGGCAATTACGGCAGCGCGCGGGAAGCGGATCGGGATCGACGCCGGCCATGTCGGCATGATCGTCGGCTCGGCGAGGACGCAGCTCCACCGGGCGCTGAAGGAGGATCTCGGATGACCGGCGACGGTAAGACGCGCTGCGCATGGGCCGGCAGCGATCCCCTGATCCTGGACTATCACGACCGCGAATGGGGAGTGCCGGTTCGCGACGACGGCAAGCACTTCGAATTCCTCATCCTTGAGGCGGCACAGGCGGGCCTCAGCTGGTCGACGATCCTCAAACGGCGCGACGGCTACCGAAAGGCATTCAGCGACTTCGATCCGGACAAGGTCGCACGCTACGGCCAGCAGAAAATCGAGGCGCTGGTCCTGGATCCGTCGATCATCCGGAACCGCATGAAGATCGAGGCCGCGGTGAACAACGCACGGCGCTTCCTGGCCATCCGGGAAGAGTTCGGCAGCTTCGATGACTATGCTTGGCGATTCGTCGGCGGCCGCCCGATCGTGAACCGCCGCAAGGGAACGGGCGACCTTCCGGCGACGTCTCCCGAGTCAGACGCCTTCAGCAAGGACTTGAAATCGCGCGGATTCAGTTTCGTCGGCTCGACGATCATCTACGCCCACATGCAGGCGATCGGAATGGTCAACGACCACCTGGTCGACTGCTTCCGCTATCGGGAGGTCCAACGGACCGACTAGCCTTGCCGCTGCCGGGCGCCCTCGCTAAGTCGGCGGCAAGCACCCGTAGCTCAGCTGGATAGAGCGTTGCCCTCCGAAGGCAAAGGCCACAGGTTCGAATCCTGTCGGGTGCGCCACCTTCGCGATTTAGCTGTTGCGGTTCGCGTTGGCTGACCTCTGGCGGACGTGACCCGGCGAGCGCTCCGAGCGAAATTCGACCGCTATCACCGGACAACCGCAGCTCCGGGTAAGTCCTGAGCATCAAATCGAAAGCTCATGCGTTCAACGCGGCGGACGGCGCCCATATAATTTGCGGTATCCTCGGATCGGTTACTGAAAACTACCGCAGGCCATGCGCCCCGTGGATGCACACTCCTGCGACTTGCCGTCGAGAACAGGGAGATATGTATGACGACGAGCAGATACCTCTTGCCGAAACGGTTTCAGTTTTCGAGGCGCCGCTGGCTCGGACCCGCATGCGCCGCACTCGCGCTCGCGAGCTCGCCCGCGGCTGCTAACGTCGCGTGGGACGAGGCCATCTCCGGCGATCTGTCAAAC
>JBKPJK010000281.1:0-7530 GCA_046730635.1 Pseudomonadota bacterium
TAATCCGTACGGCCTGATCCCCGCTCTGCAGCAGGGCGGCATCATCGCCATCTCGGTGTTCACCATCCTGGTTCTGATGTCGATTTTCTCCTTCTACATCCTCTTCACGAAGCTGATGCAGCAGCAGAAGATTATCAGCCAGGGCCGTAAGGTTCGCGCCAGCTTCTGGAATTCTCCGAATCTGCGCGACGCCGCCACGAAGTTGGAGGCGAAAAGCGCCTACCGCGCCATCGTCGACGATGCGCTCCTCGCGCAGGACCAGCACGGCAAGCTGACCGATCCGATCGATCAGCATGACTGGATGGCGAACAGTCTTGCACGCAGCCAGGGCGCGATCGGCGCTCGCCTGGGTGAGGGTCTCGCCTTCCTCGCGACCGTCGGTTCGACTGCTCCGTTCATCGGTCTGTTCGGTACCGTCGTCGGCATCTACCGCGCGCTCATCAAGATCGGCGCGTCGGGCCAGGCATCGATCGACGCCGTCGCCGGCCCTGTCGGTGAAGCGCTGATCATGACCGCTCTCGGCCTGGTCGTCGCGGTTCCCGCCGTGCTGGCCTACAACTGGCTCGTGCGCCGCAACAAGTCGATCATGGAGGATCTCGCGGCCTTCACGAACGACATCCATGGCTACATGATGTCCGCTGGCGCCGTGAAGCCGCGCTTGGGCCCCGGCGATACGACCCCGAAGGGCCCGGCTCCGGCGCGTGCTGCTGGGACCGAGCCGGTCCGCACGCCGACCCCAGCGAAGTAAACATGATCGAAGGTCCGGTCCGAACTGTATCGGCCGGACCTTCAATCGGTTGAACTGAAGGAAAGAAACCGGCCGTATGGCAGGACAAGTAATCCAAGGCGGCGAAGACGAAGCCATGTCGGACATCAACGTCGTCCCACTGACGGACGTCATGTTGGTGCTTCTGATCGTCTTCCTGATCACGACGCAGGTGATCAAGCAGGCGGTCCCGGTGAAATTGCCGAACGTTCGGTATGAGCCGACGATGACCAAGCCGGAAAACGTCTCACTCACCGTTCGCAACGGTCCAGGCGGTACGTGCGAGGTTTACTGGGGCGTGACGAAGGTCACCCAGAAGGAGCTGTTGGACCGTTCCGTCCAGAAGCTCGAAAAGCTGATCAAGGACGTCGGTGGCGTCCAGAACGTCAATGAAGAGAATATGCCCGAGGCGCATATCCGTGGTGACGTCAACACCCAGTACAAATGCATCGGCGCAGCGATCATCACCATGCAGCAAGCTGGTTTCCAGCGCGTCGGCTTCATTTCGGAGCCGCCGCCGCTGACCGGCTATCGGTCCGAGTAGGGAGTAGTTCGCCATGTCGATGCAAACCACTAGCGACAACACAGACGGCGAACCGATGCTGGACGTGAACGTGACGCCGTTGATCGACGTCATGCTGGTTCTCTTGATCATGTTCATCATCACCATTCCTATCCAGACACACGCCGTGAAGCTGGATCTGCCTGTGAATCAGCAGAACCAGCCGCCGCCGCCGATCGACCCTGTGAAGAACAAGGTCGTCATCAACGCTCAGGACCAGGTTCTCTGGAACGGGGCGCCGGTATCGATGCAGCAGCTGCGCGCGTACCTCGATACGACGCAGCAGATGAACCCGATTCCGGAACTGCATCTCCAGCCTGATGCGACGGCGCGTTACGAGACCGTGGACAACGTGCTCGCCGTTACGAAGCGTGCACACGTCCAGAAGATGGGTTTCGTGGGCAACGAATATTACATGAACGTCTTCTAGGGATTGGTTCAGACCAAACTCGAAGGGCGGCTCCGGCGGGGCCGCCCTTTTTCTTTTGGAAAGTCTTCCGAGCTCCCGCGCCAAGCCTCGGCACTGGCGCTTCCCCAAGCGCCATGCCATGGCTCGCCGCAATGACTGAGCAGCGCTCCTTCGCCGTTGTCATCCTCGCCGCAGGCCAAGGTACGCGGATGCGTTCCGACACGCACAAGGTCCTTCACCCGATTGCGAATCGACCGTTGCTCCTGCACCTGCTCGACACGGTGGACGCGCTGGGCGCCGACAAGCGCGTGGTCGTCGTTGGAAAGGGGCGAGAGCAGGTCGAGGCCGCGATCCAGGGCCGGGATGTCGAAATCGTCATCCAAAACGAGCAAAAGGGTACAGGCCACGCTGTGCAGCAGGCGCGCCACGCGCTTGAGAGCTACGATGGCCCAGTCATCATTCTCTATGGCGACACCCCCTTCGTCGAGGGTGAAACGCTTCGCCGGATGCTCGAGCGCCTCGATGGCAAAAGCGGCCCCGGTGTCGTCGTGCTGGCTTCGTCCCCGGTCGACCCCCTCAAATACGGGCGGATCATCCTGGGTGAGGGCGACCAGATCGCGAAGATGGTCGAATATAAGGATGCGACGGAGGACGAGCGCGCGGTCCGGCTGTGCAATTCGGGCATGATGGCCGTCCGTGGCCACGATCTCTTCCGTTGGCTCGACCAGGTCGGCAACGACAATGCCGCTGGCGAATATTATTTGCCCGACGTCGTCAACGTCGCTGCCGCCGAAGGCCGCGCAGCGGTGGTGATCGAGGGAGATCCGTACGAAACGGCAGGCGTCAATAGCCGGGCCGAGCTCGCTCACCTCGAGCTGGAATGGCAGCGCCGGCGGCGTGAGCAGGCGCTCGATGACGGAGCGACTTTGATCGATCCCGAAAGCGTGTGGTTCGCATACGACACGAAGTTGGGCCGTGACGTCACGGTGGAGCCCCACGTCGTCTTCGGACCGGGCGTCCACATCGCCGATGGCGCGATCATCCATGCGTTCAGCCACATCGAAGGAGCGCACGTTGGCGCGAAGGCGAGCATAGGACCGTTCGCCCGCATCCGCCCGGGCACCCGGCTCGCCGAAAGGACCAAGGTCGGAAACTTCGTCGAGCTCAAGAAGGCGACCGTGGCTGAAGGCGCCAAGGTGAACCACCTGTCTTACGTCGGCGACGCCGAGGTCGGTGCGCGAGCGAACATCGGCGCGGGCACGATCACGTGCAACTATGATGGCTTCGGCAAGTATCGGACGGTCATCGGCCCAGGCGCGTTCGTCGGGTCGAACACGGCTTTGGTGGCGCCGGTGAAGGTGGGCGAGGGAGCGATCGTCGGGGCGGGGTCGGTGATTACGCGCGATGTCGAGGCCGAGAGTTTGGCCATCGAGCGCAGCGAGCAAAGGGGCATCGCCGGCTGGGCGCGCCGCTTCCGCGAGCGAATGACCAGAAAGGCTGCTGAGTAGGCGTATGTGCGGTATCGTGGGAATTGTCGGCAGGACCGACGTCGCGCAGCGGTTGTTCGACGGCCTCAAGCGGCTCGAATATCGCGGCTACGATTCCGCGGGGATCTGCACCATCGACGGCGGCCAGCTCGTCCGTCGTCGGGCGGAGGGCAAGCTCGATAACCTTGCCCGCGAACTCTCGGCGAACCCACTGCACGGCAGCGTGGGCATCGCTCACACCCGCTGGGCGACGCACGGGGCGCCGACTGTCGGCAATGCGCATCCGCATATCGTCGGCTCCGTCGCATTGGTTCACAACGGCATCATCGAGAACTTCAAGCCGCTGCGCGACGAGCTCATCGCTGAAGGACGCAAGTTCGAAAGCGAGACCGATACCGAAGTGGTCGGCCATCTGGTCGCCCGGGAGATCGAGCGCGGGGCTTCACCGGAGGAGGCCGTTGCGGCTGTCCTGCCTCGCCTGACGGGCGCGTTCGCCATAGCCTTTCTGTTTCGCGACGATCCGGACCTGTTGATCGCAGCTCGCATGGGAGCACCGCTCACCGTCGGTTACGGGGATGGCGAGAACTATCTCGGTTCGGACGCCATCGCGGTCGCGCCCTGGACGCAGCGCATCGCCTATTTGGACGAGGGCGATTGGGCAGTCGTCCGCCGCGAAGGCATCCAGATCTTCGACAGGAACAATAGGTCGGTCGAACGCGAGATCGTGGAATCCGGCGCGACCTCGGCTCCGGTCGAGAAGGGCAATTACCGCCACTACATGCAAAAGGAGATTTTCGAGCAGCCGATCGTCGTCGCTCAGACGCTCCAGACCTACGTGCGTCCGTTCGAGGGCGAAGTCGCTCTACCCGTGGCCGACGCCGACCTTCAATCGGTCAACCGGCTGACCGTCGTCGCGTGCGGGACGAGCTTCTACGCCGGCCTCGTCGCCAAATATTGGATCGAGCAGTTCGCGCGCGTGCCAGTCGACATCGATGTGGCCAGCGAGTTCCGGTATCGTGAGCCGGTGTTGGAACCGGGCGGGCTGGCATTGTTCATCAGCCAATCGGGAGAGACTGCCGACACTTTGGCGGCCCTCCGCCACGCGCGATCGCAGCAGCAGCGGATTGCCGTCGTGGTCAACGTCCCGACGAGCTCCATGGCGCGCGAAGCCGATCTGCTTCTTCCGACCCACGCCGGCCCCGAGATCGGTGTCGCGTCGACCAAGGCCTTCACATGCCAGCTGGCGGTCCTCGCAGCGCTCGCAGCCAATCTCGCGCGTGCGAAGGGGCGGCTCAGCCGCGACGAAGAGCAGGATATTGTCGCGCACCTGCAGGAAGCTCCCGCAGCTCTGAACGCTGCACTGAATCACGATGAGGACATCGCGGCCATGGCGCACCTGATCGCGCCGGCGCGCGACGTGCTCTATCTCGGGCGCGGTCCCGACTATCCGATGGCGCTGGAAGGCGCGTTGAAGCTCAAGGAAATCAGCTACATCCACGCGGAAGGCTATGCCGCGGGCGAGATGAAGCATGGTCCGATCGCACTCATCGACGACAACGTGCCCGTGATCGTGATCGCTCCGTCGGGGCCGCTTTTCGAGAAGACCGTCAGCAACATGCAGGAAGTGCGCGCGCGTGGCGGCAAGATCGTCCTCATCAGCGATGCGCATGGCATTGCCGAGGCCGGCGAGGGGTGCATGGCGACCATCGAGATGCCGCAGGTCCACCCGCTGATCGCGCCATTGGTTTACGCCGTGCCGGTGCAGCTGCTGGCCTATCATACGGCGGTTCTGAAGGGCACCGACGTCGACCAGCCGCGCAACCTCGCGAAGAGCGTCACGGTCGAATAATCAGGCAGCGGCGCGCTTCGTTTCCAACTGCCGCACGTGACGACTTAGCCGATCGTAGAGGAAGTCGATTACGGCGCGGACGCGCGGCGTATGGCGGCAGCGCTCATGCGTGAGCAGCCACAGGATGCGCCCGTGATCGCCGCGCGGCGGCAGGCAACGGACAAGGTCGGGATCCCCATCGGCGATAATGCAGGGCAGAACGGCGATTCCGAAGCCCGAGCGGACGCCCGACAATAAGCCTCCGGAGGTCGCATGATGCATTGCGACATTGCTTTCGAGGCCCAGGGTCTGAAGCCAGTTCTGGTAGTGAATCCAGAGGTTTCCCCCGCCTCCGCCAATGAATGCGTGTCTCCTTAGCCCTGCGAGGTTTCGCGGAACACCGTGCCGCGCAGCATAATCGCGGCTGCAATACAGCGCCCAATCGTCGATGCACAGCTGTCGCCCGACGAGCCCGACCGCCTGCTTTCCCGCCTTGGTGCTCCTCAGTGAAATATCCGCTTCGCCGGCCCCGAGGTCGCGGACCTTCTGGCTGGTGTCCAGCTCGATCAGTATATCCGGATAATGTTCATGCAGCTCACGCAGCAGTGGCGCCAGGATCGTGATCGCATAGACCTCTTCGGTGGTGATCTTCACGGTACCGGTGACGTCCCGCGACTGGGCGGCCGCCGCTTCGGCGAAGGCGTTCGCACTCTCTTCGACCTGGCGGGCACGAGCGAGCAGATCGTTGCCGGCGGGCGTGAGCGCATAGCCTGCCTGCCGTTTCTCGAAGAGCGGGAAACCAATCGCCTCCTCCAGAGCGGCAATCCTGCGGGCGACGGTCGTTTGGCTTACGCGCAGCGCTCGAGCAGCGGCCAGCGTGCTTCCGTCCCGTGCCACGGCAAGGAAAAAGCGGAGGTCGTTCCAGTCGAGCATTGAATGCGTTGTAGCGCCTTTAGGCGCTAACTCCGTTCTGCAATTTTGCAGAATCATAGCACGACATCGTTGCTCACGTAAGTTGCGAAACGGGACTAAATGGTTGGTCGCACTCGAACAGGAGGCGACCCCGTGAACAAGCCACTTCTCATTGTCATCGGCTCGGCGCTGGCCACCGGCGCAGTCATCAAGGCCGCTCCGGCGCTCGCCGAACCCACCCAAACGATCAGTGTCGTTCGCACTGCCGATCTCGACCTTTCTACAGATGCCGGCCGGAGGGCGCTCGACCACCGGCTCGTGACCGCTGCTTTCGAGGTCTGCGGCACGGCCTCCGACGTGGATCTGGTCGGCAAGAACCTAGTCCGCGAATGCCGGTCAGATGTTCTTGCCAAGGCGCGCGCAAGCAGCGAGCAGCTCGCCATCCGCGACAAAGGCGTCATCATCATGGCGGCGAGTCACTAACGCTGCCGAATGGCCGAAGGCCGCCTGGCTCCCCCGGGCGGCCTTCTTGCCTGCCGTCCTCGGGAGACTTACCGACGGCCAATGAAGATCAAGGGCGGCTGCCATTGCGGAGCGGTAAGGTTCGACGCCGAGACGGCCGACCCGCCGGTCGAGGCCCTGCACTGCAATTGCTCCATCTGCCGCATGACCGGCTTCGTGCACATCATGGTGCCGCATGAGCGGTTCGAGCTCGTCACGGGCCGCGATGCACTCGCCAGCTATCGGTTCGGAACGGGGGCGGCCGAGCATCTTTTCTGCCGCCACTGCGGCGTGAAGAGCTTCTATCAGCCCAGATCCCACCCGAGCGCCTGGAGCGTGAACGCCAACTGCCTCGACGAGCCGGTCGAGCTTGCGCTGGAGCGGTTCGACGGCCGCAACTGGGAGGCCGCAAAGGCCGATCTCGACGCGCAAGAGTAGCGCCGTTACGGCGTCCGCCATGCACTGTCCGCTGCGCCTGACCGTTGACCGCTCAGTCATACAATCGAACTGGCGCTGGCTAAGGGACCGCGCCGGGGTCGCAGCGGGTGCCGCAGTCAAGGCGAACGGCTACGGCGTCGGCGCGCGCGAGACCGTCGACGCCCTGTTGGAAGCAGGCTGCCGCGATTTCTTCGTCTCGAGCTGGTTCGAGGCGGAGGCCCTGGGAGCGCTGCCGCACGAAACAAGCCTCGTCGTATTGCATGGCGTCGGACCGGACGACGCTGAAGCTGCGCTCCGATTGCACGCGAGGCCGTGCCTGAACACCGTTGAGCAGGTCGGTCGATGGAAGGAAATTGCTCCAGACCGACCGTGCGACGTGATGATCGATACGGGCATCAATCGTCTGGGGCTGCGGCCAGCCGAAGTCGGGGTGCTCGAAGGGCTCACGATCGACACTTTGCACAGCCATCTGGCGTGCGCCGACGACGACAGCGCGATGAACGGCATGCAGCTCGAGCGTTTTCGAGCGGTCGCTTCAGCCGTGCCGGCGCGCCGATACAGCTTCGCCAATTCCGCCGGCATCTGCCTCGGCCGCGACTATAGCTTCGATCTCGTTCGGCCGGGAAT
>JBKPJK010000282.1:0-1560 GCA_046730635.1 Pseudomonadota bacterium
GCATTTCGGCCCGTTCCCCTCTCGAGGGGGCGGGCCGAGATCGTTTCAGGGGCCGCGGCCAACTGCCAATTCCAAGCGATAATGGAGGATCAGGGGAAATTCTGATATCCGTCGGCGCGCGAAACTTCATTGTGCTTGCCGTCTGGAGGACGCCCGATGGTCGCGAACAATCGTCGAAACCGCAAGTACTGGATCGCCAGCGGGATGGTGCTCGCAGTCGCCGCGGGCGCGTTCGCATTCGCGAGCTTTTCACCCGCCTTCGGACCGATCGCGGGCAGCATCGCCCCGCAGATGTACGTCGACTCATTGCCCAATGCCCAGATTCCCGTGCAGGGCCGCTTCATCCTGGTCGATGCCGCGTCGGCGCGGCTGTACATGATGGAGGACGGGCGGGTTAAGGATTCCATGCGGGTGATCGTCGGCAAGCCGGAGACGCCGACGCCGGAGCTGAAGAGCGTCCTCCACTACGAGACGATCAACCCTTACTGGCACGTGACGCCCGAGATGGCGAAGACGATCATCGCCCCGCGCGTGCTCAAGGACGGCAACGCCTATCTCGTGCAGCAGGGGTATGAAATCCTGTCAGGGTGGGGGAAGGACGCGCAACAGCTTTCGCCGGACAGCATCGACTGGAAGGCAGTCGCGGCGGGCAACGAGCAGATCTTCGTTCGGCAGAGGCCGGGGCCGGCCAATTCGCTCGGCCATTACAAGTTCGACATCCCGGACAGCGACGGGATTTACCTCCACGATACCCCGCGGAAGGAACTCTTCTCGCAGGACCAGCGGGCTCTGAGCCATGGCTGCGTCCGCCTGGAAGATGCCCAGAGGCTTGCGCGCTGGCTGCTAGGCAAGGATCCGCCGACGGCTTCGCTTCCGGAAGAGAGCATCCTTCTGCCGAAGCCGGTTCCGATCACGATCAGCTATCTCGATTCCGGCAGCCGGATGCAGCTCGCCGCTCTGCGCTAACGCGCCTGGCTTCGATCAGAGAGGCTCAGTCGTTCTCGTCAGGGCGGGTGGCGTGCCGAGCAAGCCAGATCACGCCCACCGAACAGAGGAGCCAAAAGGCTCCTATCGCCAACAACACCTCGTTCATGCTGCGGGATTCGCGTCGGCGAAAGCAATGCCGGGAGGAGAGGGGTCCCCGCTCGCGGGCGCATCGAAGGCGATTCCGCGCTCGCCGAAGCGGGCCCAAACGACCGAGCCGAGGAGGTCGAACTCCTCCGTCCAGATGAGGACCTGCTTGCCCACAGACGGGAGATGGTGACCGCGGACCTTGGCGCCGCCTGCACTCAAATCTTCCACCACGACGGATCGCGAACCCTGAATGGACACCGCCGAGCCGCCTGAACTGGCGGGGCGTCGCGCGGCCTTGCGACGGCCGCCTGGAACATCAACTCGATTACCGGAACAGGACATCGCAAAACTCCTCGATGCCAATACTCTTGACCGTCCGATGAGTGGCCCGAGTGCGGTCAATCGTGCAATCGTTGGGTCGTTAACTGTCCAATTTTGAGACAGGGGCCGGACTGGCATGCTGTCGCTGACCGCTCTGCCGCTCAT
>JBKPJK010000283.1:0-1329 GCA_046730635.1 Pseudomonadota bacterium
GGTTTACCTTCCTCATCGAGCATCTTTGGGGCAAGCGGCGGATCATGGAGGTCTATCTGAACCTCGCGGAGACGGGCATCGGCACGTACGGCGTCAACGCCGGCGCCGAACGCTATTTCGGTCACGACGCAAGCGCGATGAGCGCGACCGAGGCAGCGCGCATCGCCGCCATCCTGCCGCTGCCCAAGGAACGCGCGGCGATCGCGCCCAAGGGGTTCACGCGCCGCTACGGCAATACGATTGCTGCGCGAGTCCCGGTCGTCGCTCGCGATGGGCTGGATGCCTGCGTCTACAGCGGCGCGACGGCGCCGGTGAACAAGGCACCGCCGCCGGTCGCCAAGAAGCCGCGACCGCTGCCGGGGGAGGAATATGAGAGCCCGAAGGCGCTGCCGCCGGTCGAGAATGCAGTGCAGGAGCTTCCGCCGGCGTCCGCGGAGCCGCTGACCGTGCCGGAGGAACGAGCGCCGGCTCCAGATCAGGGGCAAACCACACCTCCGCCCGAACAGCCGCAGGAGCCGGCCAACGGCGTTTAGCCTTTGCGTCGAACCGTTCACGGCGCAGCCTCGTGAACGGAACGACGCCTCTCCCCCGACCGTTGAAACCGGAAACCCAGCCAAGGAGGAGTAAATGGCTTCGCGTACCCAGACTCGCACGTCCAATCGCACCAATTCCAATCGCAGCCGGAGCTCGGAAGAGAGCCGCAGCAGCACCCAGGGCCGCAGTGCCTTCTCCTTCGGCGAGGGCGCCGGCCCGGTCATCGCGGCAGCGCTCGGCGGCGTGGCGATCGGGCTCGCTGCTAACTACGGCCGCAAGGCGCTGATGCAGGGCATCGAAGCCGCAGCCGGCGATTGGGATGAGATCCTCGCAGCCGAGCACGACATGGCGCTCGCCATCTTCGACAAGATGCTGGCGACGGATCAGACCCAGACTTTCAAGCGCAAGATGCTTCTGATGAAGCTCACCCACGCGCTCGACAAGCATTCCCACCAGGAAGAGATGGTCGTCTATCCGGCTTTGCGCGAGGCGAACGAGGCCAGCGACGCCGACCACCTCGAGGGCGAGCACGGCTATATCAAGACCTTCATCTACGAATTGAACGAGATGGGCCCCGATTCCCCCACTTGGTTGGAGAAGGTCCGCGAATTCCGGGATCTCGTCTCGCGCCACGCGCATATGGAAGAGGAGGAAGTCTTCCCCCGCTTCAAGCAGGAGCTGGATGAGGAGCAGAATGCGCGCGTCACGAGCCTTGTGAACCGCGACGGCTTCTGGATGGCTTGATCCTAGCCGACGAGGGCGAGCTTCGGCGGCTCCTGGACGGAGAGGTCGACG
>JBKPJK010000284.1:0-4256 GCA_046730635.1 Pseudomonadota bacterium
CTCCTACTCGGGCTATTCGCCATATTCCTACGGCTACTCGCCTTACAGCTACGGCTACAGCTACAGCCCTTACAGCTACGGCTATTCCTATCCGGCCTACAACTATGGCTATTCGAACTACGGCTATGCCTATCCCAGCCGCCATTATCGATCGTCGTACAATAATTGCCTACGGCGGCATCACCGCAATGGCGTGGTTTATTACACGCGCGTCTGCTGAGGCCTGAGTTGGGACGGTCAGCGAAGGCTGGCCGCCCCTTTTTGTCTCGGCAGATCGAGTACTCCCCAGCCGACGGGGTGGTCAGCAATTCACCTTATGCGTGTAGTGCGGCTTGCCCTTACGATCGATGTAATAGCAATAGCCGCGGCTATCCTTGTAATATTGCCGTCCTTCGAAGGTCGATGCGGGGACCAATGCCCCAAGGGTTCCTCCAGCCAAGGCGCCGAGCGCTGCGCCATTGACGCCACCGGCTGCCGCGCCGACCGCGGCCCCGGCGCCGGCGCCCACCACGGTGCGTTTGACGGTGTTGGGTCCGGATCCAAGAGTGTTGGCGCACGAGCACAAAGCGATTGCGAATGGTAATGCGGTTAGAATCGATGCTTTCACCGGTCGCACTCCTCAGACAGGCCCGGTCGCTCGCCGGCTCAAGCGCTCCAACGGCTGAATCGTTCCGATGATCGTTACGCCCGGGCGCTCGATGCCGCAGCGGCGCGCCATCGGGAAAACTGGTGCGACCAACACATCCAGCAGCCATTGCTTAGGCGCCGGTCACGCCCTAACGGCGGCGCCGTGTCTGCCGATATCCATTCGCTGACGATCGCTCGGGAGCCGTCGCTCGACGCGTTGATGGCGCTGGTCGCGGCCGACATGAACGGCGTCAATTCGGTCATCCTCGACCGCATGCAAAGCAAGGTCGCGCTGATCCCGGAATTGGCCGGGCACCTTATTGCCGGCGGCGGCAAGCGGATGCGACCGATGCTCACCCTCGCGACGGCGAGCTTGCTCGGATATCCCGGCACCCGGCACCACAAGCTGGCCGCCGCAGTGGAGTTCATCCACACCGCCACCTTGCTCCATGACGATGTGGTCGACGGCTCGGGCATGCGGCGCGGCAAGCGGACGGCCAACCTCATTTGGGGGAATCCCGCAAGTGTGCTGGTCGGAGACTTCCTCTTCTCGCGCGCCTTCGAGTTGATGGTCGAGGACGGCAGCCTGAAGGTGCTTCGGATCCTCAGCCATGCCTCCGCGGTGATTGCAGAGGGAGAAGTCGAGCAATTGACCGCCCAGCGTCAGGTGGACACGGACGAGGACCATTACCTCACCATCATCAGCGCCAAGACCGCGGCGCTTTTTGCCGCAGCCTGCCGCGTCTCGCCGGTCGTCGCCGAAGCCAGCGAGGACGACGAGCTGGCGCTGGAAGCTTATGGGCGCAATCTCGGCATCGCGTTCCAGCTGACCGACGACGTCATCGACTACGCCTCCGATACGGAGACGATGGGGAAGGGCGTCGGGGACGATTTCCGCGACGGTAAGATGACCCTGCCGGTCATCCTTGCTTATGCGCGCGGAAACGAAGACGACCGGGCATTTTGGCGGTCGGCCATGGGCGGCAGCCGCGTCTCGGACGAAGACCTGGCGCAGGCAACCGCTCTGCTGCGGTCGACCGATGCCTTGTCGGACACGATCGAGCGCGCTCGCCAGTATGGCCGCCGCGCGATCGACGCACTGGCCAGATTCCCTGCGAGCAAGGCCAAGGCGGCACTGGTCGCAGCTGCTGAGTTTGCCGTCGCGCGAGCCTATTAGACTCTGTCCCGCAGCGCCTTGACTGTGTCAGAGGCGATCTGGTGCAGATGTTGGACCGCAGACCTGACCGTTCCAATCGAATGACGCCTCGTCCTTGTGCACCCGCGCATGCGCGAGCCAGTGCGAGCTTTGGGAACATCCGCGGATGAGCCTCCCGATCACAGCCGTCTTGCCCGACCTCTTGGATGCACTGCGCAAAAGTACGCGGGCAAAAAGTACGCGGGCAATAGTCGTCGCCCCGCCTGGGGCGGGCAAGACGACGATGGTCGCTCCGGCGCTGGTCGCCGAACCATGGTGCGGAGGGGAAGTGCTGTTGCTGGTGCCGCGCAGGTTGGCCGCTCGGGCCGCGGCGGAGTTCATGGCGGCGGGTCTCGGCGAGAGCCCCGGTCAGACGATCGGCTATGCTACGCGCCTCGACAGCAGGGTCGGTAAGGGAACGCGCGTCATCGCCATGACTCACGGCGTGTTCCTGTCGCGCCTTCAGGCCGATCCCGAGCTGTCAGGGGTGTCGGCCGTGCTTTTCGACGAGGTTCACGAGCGGAGCCTCGACAATGATCTCGCCCTTGCTCTGGCCCTGGATGCGGCTTCCGAACTGCGCGACGACCTGCGGCTGGTCGCAATGTCGGCGACCCTCGACATCGAGCGTTTTCAGCACCTGCTGGGCGCTGCGCCCACCATCATCAGCGAGGGCCGGAGCTTTCCGCTGGAGATCCGCTACGTCGGGCGCGACGCTGGGGCCCGACTGGAGCCGCAGATGGCGGCCGCGATCCGCTCTGCGCTGAGCGAGCATGAAGGATCGCTTCTCGCGTTCCTGCCGGGTGTCGCAGAGATCGAACGAACCGCCGAGGCGCTGGGCACACTTCCTTCGGGAACGGAGCTTCATCGGCTCCACGGAGGCATCGAGCCCGCCGCGCAGCGACGCGCGCTTGCCAGGCCTGCTGACGGTGAACGCAAGGTCGTCCTTGCGACCAGCATTGCCGAAACGAGCGTAACCCTCGAGGACGTCCGCATCGTCGTGGACAGCGGCCTCGCTCGCCGTCCGCGATACGATCGCGGCGCGGGACTCACGCGCCTGGTGACCGAGCGCGCGAGCCGTGCAGCCGTGACCCAGCGTGCCGGCCGAGCCGCACGTCAGGCTCCGGGGATTGCAGTTCGGCTGTGGGAAGAGGCGGCAACGGCATCGCTTCCTGCGCACGATCCGCCGGAAATCCTCGAGGCCGATCTCTCGAGTTTGGTCCTCACCTGTTTGCTCTGGGGCGCTGCTGACCCACGCCGACTGCCGTTCCTGGATCTGCCCCCGGCGGTCGCAATCGAGGAAGCAAGGAGGAGGCTCACGACGATCGGCGCGATCGACGAGCGGGGGCAGGTTACGGCCCACGGCCGCGCCATCGCCAAGCTGCCACTGGAACCGCGGCTCGCCCACATGCTGATCGAGGCGAGCGAGCGTGGATTTGGGGGCGCCGCTGCCGACGCGGCCGTGCTCCTCACCGAACGAGGCCTCGGGGGCAATGATCCCGACCTCGAGCTGCGC
The DNA here is from genome assembly GCA_046730635.1 of Pseudomonadota bacterium. Classification (GTDB taxonomy): domain Bacteria; phylum Pseudomonadota; class Alphaproteobacteria; order Sphingomonadales; family Sphingomonadaceae; genus Sphingomicrobium. The sequence continues at coordinate 3,336 of JBKPJK010000284.1, forward strand.
TGGCGGAGATGGCGATCGGATCGCTCTTCCCGGGCCGAGGCAGCTCGAAAGCTCGCAAGCGGCTGGCGCCGCCGGCTCAGAGTAAGTGATCGGATCGATGAGCACGACCTCGGCCGCGCGCTGGCGCTCGCCTTTCCGGATCGCCTGTCGCGGCGGCGCGATCCCTCCGGCGAGACGTGGCAGGCCGTGGGCGGACGCGGCTTCCGGCTGGATCCCGCGTCGCCATTGGCGAGGAGCGAATGGCTCGCGGTCGGCGAAGTCGCCGGCCACGCGTCAGGAGCCCGGATTTTGTCAGCCGTGGCGATCGACGAGGAGGCCGTTCTTGATCTCTTCGGCGACAGGATTGAGGTCAGACACCAGGGCGATTTCGATGCCGCGAGCGGTTCCGTGACCCCGACGCGGAGCCGTCGTCTTGGCGCCATTCGATTGTCCAGCACGCCGGACCCTTCGCCGGATGCCGCCGCAATCGAGGAGGCCTTGCTCAAAGGCGTGCGGCAGCACGGCCTTCAGATCCTCCCATGGGACGACCGCGCGCAGCAGCTTCGCGAGCGCGCGTCCTTTGCACACAGGTTCGATCCCACGATACCGTCTCTCGACGACGAGGCGCTGGCGGACGCGGCCGATGAGTGGCTGGCGCCGTTGCTGGTTGGCAGGCGGCGTCTGCGGGACATCCCCGCAGACGACCTCGCGTCCGCCCTCGAAGCGCGGATTGGTTATGCCGGCATGCGGCGGCTGGATGGCATTGCACCGGCCAATTTCGTCAGTCCTGCGGGAAGCAGCCATCCAATCGACTATTCGGCGCCGGCAGGACCGACGGTCGAGGTCCGCGCGCAAGCATTGTTCGGTCTTGGGTCGCATCCGACGATCGGCGGTGGGCACGTCCCGCTCGTTCTCGCGATCACGTCACCCGCGGGCAGGCCG
>JBKPJK010000285.1:0-1657 GCA_046730635.1 Pseudomonadota bacterium
GGCAAGGTAGAGCGGTATGGCAAGCAAAAGTTGCTGCCAATGACCGAGCGCTGCGGCAATGCTGATGAGGTAGAGCAGCAACGCCAGGTAGATCGGATGCCGCACGATCGCGAACGGGCCGTTGCGGATGAGCTCGTGATCCGATCTCGTCCGCGCCACCAGACTCCAGTTCTTGCCCATGGTCGCGGCGGCCGACAGGAAGAGTGCGATCGCCGTTCCTCCGAGTAGGACGACAAGCACCGTGGAAACCAGTGAGAAGGGCGCCCACCACGGCAGCACCGGTTTGACCAATCCTATTCCGGCGGCCGCGCAACCGAGCGACTGAAGCGCGATGCCGAGGATCGAACGCAGGCGCCGCTTGCCGCTTCCCGCACGATCGACGTTGCGGAGCGCAATCCAGCTAATACCGGTCACGAACAGTGCGGTCGCGACCAGAAACGCGTTGATCTGAAGAAAGCTGATCGAATGCGGCGCGAACATGCCGCGCCGCTACTCGCAGTGTATTACCAAGTCAATACACTCGTTATTGACCTCGCACCGCTGCTATCAGCTGCGAACCATAGCGCTCCATCAGATGCGCATCGCGGCCGTAATGGTCTTCCAGGAACTGCACTCCGTCGGCCGTCGGCTGAACGGTGAGATAGGTCATGTAGACCGGGACCGGCGTTGGAAGGTCGACCTCTTTCTCGACCTTCGGATCGTCGCCCTGCGGAATCCTGCCGTCGAACAGGAAGCGGGCGACGCGCTTGTAATCTTCCAAACGTACGCAGCCGTTGCTGAACCACAGCTCGTTCTTGGTGAAGTGATCGCGCTCCGGTGAATCGTGCAGGTAGATGCCGAAATAGTTGGGGAGCATGAACTTCATCGCGCCCATCGAGTTCGCCGGGCTCGGCAGGCGGCGCAGGCTGACGTCGACACGGCCGTCCACAACGCCCTGCCAGTCTACGTCATGGGGATCGATCAGCTTGGCGTCGTCGCCATAGCTGGTGAGAACCTGATACTCGCGATCGGTGAGATAGCTGACGCCTTGCGCGACGACGCGCGGCCCGATCAGGTCACGCACGAGCTCGGGCGGTACGTTCCAATAAGGGTTGACGCTCGCGTATCGAATGTAGGCCGCCATCATTGGCGTCGCAGTTGCGGCTTTGCCGACGACGATCTTCATGCTGTCGAGCTTGCGCCCGTCCTCCCACATGGAAAGACGGGCCGAGCCGGCGTCGACTACCAAATACTTATGCTGCTCCTGCGGCGCCGGCAGGCGCTTGGCGCGCTCCATATTGATGACGATCAGCTGCTCGAAATATTCCGGCCCGCGGTTGAGCGCTTCGATCGTTCCTGCGCCCGCGATCCCGTCGGCCTTGATGCCGTGGACCGACTGGAATTCCTTCACCCTCGCGGCGAGCGCGGCGTCATATTTGTCGGAGCTCGCCAAGCCGAGGCGCGCGCGCAAGGCTGCCACGCGTTCGCCGGTAGAGCCCGCCTTCAGAGCAGGGCCGGTGGGAACGGGAACGTTCGGCAAATTGCCCCAGGTCTGCTGGTACTTGACCAAGCCCCGGCGAAGCTCGGTGTAGATCGGGTTGACCGCCATGAAGAGGTCGACGGGAGCACCGCTCCAAGCGGCCGACGACATATTCCCGAACGGCCCCTGGTCCTGCAC
>JBKPJK010000286.1:0-4293 GCA_046730635.1 Pseudomonadota bacterium
AAGACGATTCGACTAACATGGATTGCATTAACTCTGCGTTAACCCAATAATTGCGCCAACCTGAGTCGCGTAGTGATCCGGCGGGGAGCCTCCTGGAGGAGCTTGGCATGGGGGTAGGCTTGTGGATGCGTTCGGCGTTGAGCCTTGCCGTCTTTTCGGCACTGCTCGCTGTTCCCGAAACTGCCCGGGCGCAAAGAGACGCCCCCTATACGGATAGCAACGGCTTTTTCTTCAGTACCCTTGCTGACCCGCAGGGCAACCAAACGGCCGGTCCGGCCAAGAGCTCAGGCAAAGCCATCGATCCGGCCGTATCTGCGGAGATCGCCACCGACACAAAGCGGCCGCTGGCGGTGGCTGGGGTGAACACTGCGCCAGCCGCCCCTTCAATTCCTGCTCCGGCTTATCGGGGCGAAAGCCTCGCAGACGTCTTCCTCGCGCTGAGTCCGATCATTTGGGGCATGATACTCATCGGCTTCGCCCTCGCTGCAGTGTTGTTGTGGGTCGTCACTCCGCTTCCTTGCCTCCTGCTCGGTCACCGCCGGTCCAGCAAGAGCGTCCGCTTCAACGATCACGAGGATCGCTGGGTCGGAAATTGCAAGTCCTGCGGCGTGCTGCTCTCTCGCGATCGGCAGGGCTCCTGGAGGCGGGCGAAACCGACATGGCGAAGGCCCGAGATCGTCAGCGGGCCGGAGATGATGCGCTGGCCGGTAGCGGATGTTCCTCGTCGCACGCACGCGGCTGACCCGGCGATCGTCGAGTCCGGTCGAGGCCGAGACGTCCCCGTGACTCACAATGCCGCTTTCAACGATCGGGGGTTTCAATCGAACGGCCAAGCCGTGCCCGTGGAGTTCCGGGCGCAAAAGCTCGTCTCGCAACTCTTGGAGGATGTAAAGCAGCGTAACGCGCCCGCCCCCGGCACGCGTGGCGCGCTCTTCTCCGTTGTCGACGAGCTGCGGGCGCGTTGCGCAACCGACGAACACACCCTCTGCGCAGAAAAGATCTCCATCCGGATGCAGCAACTGGAGTGCGCCCTCCAGGGTGGCGACGAACAAGAAGCCAAGCTGGCTCGCCGCGATCTCAGCGCGCTCGCCAAGGAGTGGGTCGGCAATTCGGATTAGGGGCTCTGAAGCGCTCATAGGTCGACTGCGTCAGGTCATATCCCAATACACTAGCTACGGCCGGGCGCTCATCTTCGCTGCAATGCAGCGGAGGATTTATGGCCGGCAACGATAGCCTGGGACCAGTTCAAGAATATCTGCACGATGCGTGGCAACGGTCGATCCTGTTCCTCGATGTCCTTCGCCAACGCGGCAACATCTACCGAACGCAGCAGGATAAGCTCGTCCCCAACGTCCTGGGATTCGATGCCCAGCTGATCCTGGACGGCCGCAAGTTCGAGAGGCCCGTCAACTACCTCCTGGTCCGCATCGTCCCGCCGGAGGGTGTCGAGATCGATTCGTCGAAACGAGCCTTCGTGGTCGTCGACCCTCGCGCGGGTCACGGGCCGGGCATCGGCGGAATGAAGGAGAATAGCGAGATCGGCGCCGCGCTCGCGAACGGTCACCCCTGCTATTTCATCGGGTTTCTTCCCGAGCCAATGCCGGATCAGACGGTGGAGGATGTCTGGAACGCGGAGGCACAGTTCATCGAAGAGGTCGCCCGGCGCCATCCCACTGCCGGCAAGCCTGCCATCATCGCGAATTGCCAGGCCGGTTGGCAGACCATGATCATGGCTGCGACGCATCCCCAGATTCCCGGCCCGCTACTGCTCGCCGGTTCTCCCCTGTCCTATTGGGCGGGCGTCCGTGGCAAGAACCCGATGCGATATTCCGGAGGGATGCTGGGAGGCACTTGGCTGACCAGCATGGCAGGCGACCTGGGTGGCGGAAAGTTCGACGGCGCGAACCTCGTCGCCAATTTCGAATCCCTCGATCCGGCCAACACCTACTTCGAAAAACCCTACAACGTTTACTCGAAGGTCGACACCGAAGCGCAGCGCTTCCTCGACTTCGAGACCTGGTGGGGCAGCCCGATCCTCATGAACGCCGGCGAGATGCAATGGATCGCGGACAATCTCTTCGTCGGCAACAAGCTCACCGCGGGCGGCATCCGGACCACTGACGGCCTCGAGGTCGACCTACGCAACATCCAGTCACCGATCGTGGTCTTCTGCTCCTGGGGAGACAACATCACGCCTCCTCAGCAAGCTCTCGGCTGGATTACCGACCTCTATGAGGCCGACCAAGACCTGATCGCCGGTGGCCAGACGATCGTCTACTCGCTGCACCAATCCGTCGGACACCTCGGAATCTTCGTGTCGGGCAAGATCGCGACGCGCGAGCACGAGGAGTTCGCGAGCGCGATGGACATGATCGATATCATGCCCCCGGGCCTTTACGAAGCCGTGATCGAGGACATTTCCGAGGATGCCGCGAACCGCGAGCTGATCGAGGGTGGCCACCTGTTCCGGCTGGAGCCGCGGACGCTGGAGGACATTCGCAAGCTCGGCGGCAATAGTCCCGAGGACGATCTGAAGTTCGCCGCCGTTGACCGCGTCTCCAACATCAATCGCAGGTTGTACCAGACCTATCTCGGGCCTTTCCTACGCAGCGTGACGCCACCTGCCTTCGGCGAATGGGCGCGCAAACTGCATCCGAACCGCGTTCGTTTCGGCATCTTCTCCGATGAAAATCCGGCGATGAAGCTGGTCGAGGAGAGTGCTGCTCGAGTTCGCGAGCAGCGCGCCCCTGTGGACGAAAAGAACATGTTCTACGCGGCAGAGAAGAGCTTGGCCGCGACCATTAGTGCGACGCTTTCCGCCTTTGGAAGCGCTCGGGACGCGATGACCGAGCAGATCTTCCACATGACCTACGGCTCGCCGCTCGTGCAGGCGCTGGTCGGCCTCGACCCCAAGGGCGTCGAGGAGGACCGCAAGCCGGCGTATGACGTCCTCCGGGAGGAGACCAGAGCGAAGCGGCGCGCCGAGCTCGAGACCCGATGGGAACAGGGCGGCGCGGTCGAGGCTGCGCTTCGGTCGATCATCTTCATCCGCAGGGCGGAAGGCACGGTGGACGAGCGGGGCTTTGCGATGCTCAAGAAGCTGCACGATGCCCAGCCGCCGGGCCGCCCGCGTTCGATGGCGCAACTCAAACAAGCGCTGCGGGAGCAATCGCTTCTGCTCCGGCTCGACGAGGAGCGCGCAGTTGCTTCGATTCCCAAGCTGATCCCGACGGATCCCGACGATCGTGCACGGACGCTCCGCGCGGTGCAGCGGATCGTCACCGCCGCGGGCGAACTGTCGGACGAAGGCAAGAGGAGGCTGCAGCGCATCGAGAGGCTCTTCAACGTGAAGCGATCGAGGACGAAGGAGGACGTGGATGTCCGTCCTTGAGGCTCCCGCGGAAACGCGCGTCCGCCCGATTCTCACGGATCACAAGTCGCTGATCGTCGGGATTGCGAACGACCAGTCGATCGCGTTTGGCTGCGCTGAGGCATTCCGCGCCGCCGGGGCCGACCTTGCGATCACGTGGCTGAATGACAAGGCGCGACCGCACGTCGAGCCGCTCGGCACTTCGCTGGGCGCCGACATCATGGCGCCGCTCAACGTCGAGAATCCGGGCGAATTGGAAAACCTCTTCGAAGAGATCCGCCGTCGCTGGGGCAAGCTCGACAGCCTGATTCACTCGATCGCCTTCGCACCGAAGGAGGACTTGCAGGGCGGCCTTCTCGATTGCTCTTCGGCAGGCTTCGCCCGGGCGATGGACGTGTCCTGTCATTCATTCATCCGCATGGCGAAGCTCGCCGCGCCGCTGATGACGGAGGGCGGCACCATGTTCGCGATGAGCTATCTCGGCGCGAACAAGGTTGTCACCAATTACAATGTCATGGGCCCCGTGAAGGCGGCGCTGGAGGCGGCGTGCCGCTACCTCGCCTATGAGCTGGGTCCCAAGGACATACGCGTCCACGCCATTTCGCCGGGACCGCTCAAGACGCGCGCCGCGTCGGGCATCAAGGAATTCGACCGCCTGCTCAACGACGCCGTCGAGCATTCGCCGCTGCACGAGCTCGTCGACATCGAGGACGTCGGATACGCCTGCGCCTACCTCGCCACCGACTTTGCGAGGCGGATCACCGGAGGAACGGTCTACGTCGACGGCGGAGCGAACATCGTCGCGTAGGGCCGCAAAGTTCACCAAGTTCACTCCTCAACGGGCGAGGCGTTCGCGCCGTCCGCCCTGGACCGGAGGTCCTCCATGAACTCGATGCGGTCGAGGTGTCCGTCGAGATCGATGT
>JBKPJK010000287.1:0-12234 GCA_046730635.1 Pseudomonadota bacterium
TCGCAAGGCAACCCGTGATGGTAACCTGCTCCTCCGCGGGTGCGCTGAACCGGTTGGCCACGGCGACCGGATAATTGCCGCGTCCACGCTCCGACAGGCAGCCGGTGGCATTGAGGAGATGATGCCCGCCGCCATCGGTGCTGATGAAGGTCTCGCCACAGCTCTCGGTTCGATCGACCACGCGGCTGAGATACACTCCGGCTTCCGCGACGAGCCATCGTCCGAGTTCGAGCGAAAGCCGGGTGGTTGCGAGCAGCTCAGGACCGTTGCAGACGGTCTCATGAAGCGCCGTCGCCATACGATAGACGTCGATCGGCCGCTGTCCGTCGAACACGGGCACGTCGAAACCACCCCCCAAGTTCAGTTCGGGAAGCGGAATTCCGACCGCCTGCACGATTTCCCCCGCGCAATCGATGATCGCCTTGTGCGCTTCGATCAACGCGACGTCGTCAAGCGACTGGGCAGCAGTGAAGATGTGCAAGCCGCGCCAGTCGACGCCGGCCTCCACAAGCCCTTCGACCAGAGCCGGGACGCGCTCGGCGTCGACGCCGAACGGGCTCGGGCGCATGCCGAGGGAAAGGCGGCCCTTCTCGATCGAGAACGGGGGGTTCACGCGAACGGCGATCCGCGGCTGGATGCCCACACGCTCGCCCGCGCGGATCGCTCGGCCCGCCTCGACCTCGCTTTCGACGCTGATCGTCGCGCCCGCCCCTATTCCCGCCTCGAGCTCGTCGTCGGTCTTCCCAGGACCCGCGAAGGTCATCCCGATGCCGGCCAGGCCCGCCCGCTGGAGATGCTCGAGTTCTCCACGGGATACGACCCGAAAGCCGTCGACATATCTTCCGATGAAATTGAGCAATGGCTCGTAAGGATTTGCAGAAACGGCATAATATACGGCAAGCCCGTCGGGCATGGCAGCCCTCAAGGCCGCGATCTGACCGCCGACGATATTATTGTCGTAGACGAAGAGCGGAGTGCCGCCGGCCTCGGCAACAAGCTCCTCGGGCGCCAAGCCGCCGATCAGCAGCTCCCCGGCATCGTTGGTTGAAAAGTGCGGCGGGATCGGCCCCGTCGGCTTCATTCAGTCCCCCCTCCTGAATCGCCTATTCGGCTGCGATCGCTTCATACTCCATCGCGGCGAGATACTTCTCGGCGTCGAGCGCGGCCATGCACCCCGTTCCCGCGGCCGTAACCGCCTGGCGATAGATCTTGTCCATGACGTCACCGCAAGCGAACACGCCGGGCACGCTGGTGCGCGTGGTGCCGGCCTCGACACGGATGTAGCCCTCCTCGTCGAGGTCGAGCTTGCCGCCGAACAGCTCCGTCGCGGGCTTGTGCCCGATGGCGACGAACGCGCCTTCCACGGGCAGGCGCGTGATATCGCCGGTGAGGCGGTTCTTCACGTCCAGCCCGATCAGCGCTTCGGGATCCCCACCGCCGACGAACTCGACCACCTCGGAATCCCAGACGATCTTGATGTTCGGATTGGCGAAGAGGCGGTCCTGCAGGATCTTCTCAGCGCGCAGCGAATCGCGGCGGTGAATCAGGGTGACGTCATGGCTGTGATTGGTGAGGTAGAGCGCCTCCTCAACCGCCGTGTTTCCGCCGCCGATCACGGCGACTCGCTTGCCGCGGTAGAAGAAGCCGTCGCAGGTCGCACAGGCCGAGGCCCCCCTGCCCTTCATATGCTCTTCGGACGGAAGGTTGAGCCACTTCGCCTGCGCACCGGTGGCGATCACCAGCGCGTCCGCGAAATACTGGGCGCCGCCGTCGCCGACGAGACGGAACGGGCGGCGCGACAGGTCGACTTGCGTGATGTGATCCCAGACGATCTTCGTTCCGACATGCTCGGCCTGGGCCTGCATCTCCTCCATGAGCCAGGGGCCCTGGATGACGTCGCGGAAGCCCGGATAATTTTCGACGTCGGTGGTCGTCGTGAGCTGTCCGCCGGGCTGAATGCCCTGGATCACGATCGGACTGAGACCGGCGCGCGCGGCATAGATTGCGGCGGTGTAGCCGGCCGGCCCGGAACCGAGCACGGCCAGTCGCGTCGAAATGCTGTTCGTCATGCCAAGCATCTAGGGGCGTTAACATCGCCCCGCAATGTTGACGTCAGCTATCCTAGACCGCGCGGCGTCCCGCGACGAAGTTCCAGATCAGCACGATGATGCCGATGACCAGAATGATGTGAATGAGCCCGCTGGTCACGTGGAAGGCAAAGAAGCCCAGAGCCCAGAGGATCAGCAGGATGATCGCGATCGTAAGTAGCATGGCAAATTCCCGTTGTTATGCTCGCGCAACGGACGCCCTAACGGACCGCCGGGCAGCCATGTTCCCAATGTCGAGAATTAAACGAGTCTGCTCTGCTTGAGCGCCGCTTCTACGAAGCTCGCAAACAGCGGATGGGGCTCGAACGGGCGGCTCTTGAGCTCCGGATGGAACTGGACGCCGACGAACCAGGGATGGTCCGGGCGCTCGACGATCTCGGGGAGCTGACCGTCAGGAGACATTCCTGAGAACAGCAGGCCCGTGCTTTCCAGCTGATCCTTGTAATGGATGTTGACCTCATAGCGATGGCGATGTCGCTCGCTGATGTTGTCGGATCCGTAGATCGAATGGACGACGCTGTTCCCGGTCAGCTTGGCCGGATAGGCGCCGAGCCGCATGGTCCCGCCGAGGTCGCCGCCGGCCGCCCGCTTCTGCAGCCCCTCCTCGCTCATCCATTCGGTGATGAGGCCGACGACCGGCTCCGGCGTCTCGCCGAATTCCGTCGTGGATGCGTCCTGGATGCCGGCCTGGTTCCGAGCTGCCTCGATACAGGCCATCTGCATGCCGAGGCAGATACCGAAGAAGGGAATTTCACGTTCGCGGGCGAATTTGACGCTGGCGATCTTGCCCTCGCTCCCCCGCTCGCCGAAGCCGCCCGGTACGAGGATCGCGTGGAGCGGCTCGAGCTCGGCGACGACGTCCGAGTCTGGGTGTTCGAACACCTCGGCGTCGATCCACTGGATGTTGACCTTGGCCCGGTTGGCGATGCCGCCGTGGACCAGCGCCTCGCGCAGGCTCTTATAGGCGTCGGGAAGCCCGACATATTTGCCGACGACGCCGATCGTGACCTCGCTGTCGTAATGGTCGATCCGGTCCATGACCTCGTTCCAACGGGCAAGGTCGGGGGCCGGAGCATTCTCGATTCCGAACGCGCAGAGGACTTCGTCGTCGAGGCCCGCCTCATGATACTGGAGCGGTACGTCGTAGATATTGCGCGCGTCGAGCGCAGGGATGACGGCCGATTTCCTGACGTTGCAGAACAAGGCGATCTTCTCGCGCTCGGACTCGGGCAGCGGCCGATCGCAGCGGCAGAGCAGGACCTCGGGCTGGACGCCGAGGCTGGAAAGCTCGCGAACCGACTGCTGCGTCGGCTTGGTCTTGAGCTCGCCCGCCGCCGCGATCCACGGCACCAGTGTGGTGTGGACGCTGACCGAATTGCCGCGGCCGAGGTCGTTCCTCAGCTGCCGGATCGATTCGATGAAGGGCAGGCTCTCGATGTCGCCGACGGTGCCGCCGATCTCGCAGATCACGAAATCGCAATTGTCGGTGTCGGCGAGTGCGAATTCCTTGATGGCGTTGGTGACGTGGGGGATCACCTGCACGGTTGCGCCGAGATAATCGCCGCGCCGCTCGCGAGCGATGATGTCGCGATAGATGCGCCCGGTGGAGATATTGTCCGATTGGCGCGAGCTGACGCCCGTGAACCGCTCGTAATGGCCGAGATCGAGGTCGGTCTCCGCCCCGTCGTCGGTCACATAGACCTCACCATGCTGGTAAGGGGACATCGTTCCCGGATCTACGTTGAGATACGGGTCAAACTTTCGAATGCGGACCTTGTAGCCACGCGCCTGGGGAAGCGCCCCCAAAGAGGCGGACAGGAGACCTTTCCCAAGCGATGAAACCACGCCGCCGGTGACAAATACGAACCGCGCCATGGGGTTCGAGGCTTAGGGGTGTTCGGCGGACTCGCGCAAGCGGCCCAGCGAAAAAAACTTCGCGACGGGCGAATTACTGAGCGAGCGGGACGGCCGGCGCCTGCTGATTCTGCTGCGGCTGCGTCGCCGGGTTCGGCGCGGGCTGGACAGGCGCCGGAGCAGCCTGCTGGGTCTGCGAGGTCTTGCCGGCGAGCGACGTGTCGATCTTGATCGGCTGCCTAGTGACGCCGGCGATTGCCGCCATCACGATCGACAGGACGATGAACAGGCCGCCGAGGACGGACGTCGAGCGCGTGAGGAAATCCGCAGCTCCGCGCGCCGTCATGAAGCCCGACGAGCTTCCGCTGACACCGAGGCCGCCGCCTTCGGAGCGCTGCATCAGGATGACGCTGATGAGAGCGGTGGCGATTAGCGTCTGAACGATCAGCAGGAAGGCGAACATCGGGATCTTTCGGGAAAGTTGCGCGGCGGCACTTAGAGACCGCCGCGCCGGGTTTCAATCTTTACCGACCCTTCGGAGACGCGACAGCGCCCCTGGGTCTGTGCGCTCAGCTGCTCGGCGGTCAGGCCGACCGTTACGCTTCCATCCGAATTGCCGCGAACGCCGGTGCGAGCGACCTGGATCTTCTGCCCCGACGGGAGCGCGATCACGACGTCGCTGTCGGTCACGGAATCGATCTTGCCGATCTCCGTGCCCTGGAGGCCCTTGACCGATGCGCCGGCGGCGATCGAGGCCGAGGCAGCCGCAACGCTCTTCTCGATCTCCGCATTGAGTTGCGCCTGGGTCATGCCGAAATACAGCTTGCCGTCCTGCGCTGTGAAGCTCGCTTTGGGCAGAAGGACTTCGTGGGTGCCCGTGCTGATCAGCAAATTGTCGCCCTGGACGGCCTTCACGCTGCCAACGGCGCCGCCGCTGGGATCGGTCACCTGCATTCCGGGAGCGATCGACTGAGCAAGCGCGGGTGTAGACAGCGCCATGGCGGAGAGAGCGGTAAGAACGGCGATCAATCGCATTGAAGCCTCATTGTTGGATGGGGGGCAGTGAGTGGCGGAGCTTTGGTGATTGGTTGCTGAATGCAATGGAGTTCATTGCGCGTCAGCAGCGGCTGCGACGATTGGAATGAAATCAGCGGCAGTCAGACTCGCACCGCCGACGAGGGCACCATCGACGGCGCGGATTCGAAAGATTTCGGCGGCATTCGACGCCTTCACCGAGCCACCGTACAGGATACGAACCTGCTCGCCCGCGGCCCCGAAGCGCTCGCGCAGCTTGGCGCGAATCGCTGCATGCATCTCCGCGATGTCCGGCATGGTCGGGATCTTGCCCGTCCCGATGGCCCAGATCGGCTCGTAAGCGAGCGCCAGCTCCGCTTCACCTTCGAGGCTGTCGGGAAGCGATCGTTCGAGCTGGCGGGTGACGGTATCGACCGCCCCGCCCTGCTCGCGAACCTCCAGGCTCTCACCGACGCAGAGGATCACGTTAAGCCCGACCGCCAGTGCCGCTGAGGCCTTTGCCTTCACGTCGGCGTCGCTTTCCCGCTGCGCGTCGCGCCGCTCGGAATGGCCGACGATCGTCAGCGAGGCCCCCGCGTCAAGCAGCATCAGCGCCGACGTACAGCCCGTATGCGCTCCCTTCTCGGCGTGATGGACATCCTGACCGCCGATCGGAAAGCCGGGCACGGCGCGTGCCGCTCGTTCGATCAGAATTGAAGGAACGCAGAGCGCAACATCGACGCCGGCATATCGTCGGGCCTCCGACGCGATCGCCCGGACCTCCTGGAGGTCCGCCGACAAGCCGTGCATCTTCCAATTGCCCGCGACGAGCTTCGTCAGCGTCATGATCCTCCCCTACCGTTCGGGGGACCCCTAGCGGCCCCGCCTTGATGCCCGCAAGGCTCGCCCCTAAAGCTGCACCGAAATCCTTCCCATTATCTCCGGAATCTCGATGCTCTCCTTCTTTCGCCGCGTCTCCAAATCCAAGGTCGGTACGTGGATCATGGCTGCGGTGCTGGTCGCCATTCTCGCGGGCTTTGCAGCCGCCGACATCTCCAACTTCGGCTCGGGCAAGATCGGCGCCTTCGGGGGAATGGGCAGTTCTACGCTCGCGAGGGCGGGCGACCAGGAGATTGGGGAGCGAGAGATGAGCGAGGCCATGCAGCGCCGGCTCCAGCAGGTGCGCCAGCAGAACCCCAACGCCGATTATGCGACCATCGTCGGCGATCTGGACGCTCTGTTGAACGCGATGTTGGACCAACGATCGCTGATCGCCTTCGGCGACAAATATGGTTTCCATCTGTCGAAACGGCTGATCGATGCCGAGATCGCGCAAATCCCGCAGGCCAAGGGATTGAACGGTCAGTTCAGCGAGCAGGCTTACCAGCAGTTCCTCGCGACGCAGCGGCTGACCGACCCCGAGGTCCGCCAAGTGGTGACCGGCGGACTGTTCGAGCGGCTGATGCTGACGCCGGTCGCCGCCAATGCGCATGTCGCCGTGGGCATGGCTCGACCCTACGCCACGATGCTGCTCGAATCCCGCGAAGGCGAAGCGATCGCCATCCCGCTGGACGCGTTCAAGAAGGGCCTCAACCCGACCGACGCGGACTTGCAGACATTCTACGCTGCCAATCGCAATCGCTACATCGTCCCGGAACAGCGCGTGCTGCGCATGGCGACGATCGGGCCCGAGCAGGTTGCGGGCGTCACCGCCTCTCCGCAGGAGATTGCGGCCTACTACAACGCCAATCAGGCGACCTACGGAACGAAGGATACACGCGACCTGAGCCAGGTCGTGGTTCCCGACCAGGCCACGGCCAACGCCATTGCGGCTCGTGCCAAAAGCGGCGCCACGCTGGCGGCCGCCGCTGCTCCCGCAGGTGCCAACGCTGCGGTTAGCTCACTCGCCGCCCAAACCCGCCAGGCTTATTCTTCCGTCGCCGGAGCCAAGGCTGCCGCCGCAGTCTTCTCAGCTGCGGGTGGCGCGATCGTCGGTCCGATCCAGTCGGATTTCGGCTGGGTCGTCGTGAAGGTCGATTCGGTGAAGGTACAAGGTGGAAAGTCGCTCGCCCAGGCGACCCCCGAAATCGCTGCCAAGCTCAACTCGGATAAGAAGAAGAACGCGATCGAGGACATCGTCGACAAGCTTCAGAATGCGATCGACGAGGGCAGCAACTTCACCGAGGCCGCTGCGTCAGCCAAGGCGCCGGTGACGAGCACGCCGCTAATCTTCGCCAACGGGACGTCGAAGGCCGATCCGAACTTCAAGCTCGCCCAGAACCTGGCGCCGGCGATCAAGGCCGGGTTCGACATTGCCGCCAACGATCCGCCCGAGATCGTTTCGCTAGGCGACCAGGGCTATGTGCTGGTCTCGCCGGGCCAGGTGGTCCCTGCCGCTCCGGCGCCGCTCGCAAGCATTCGCGAGCAGGTGGTTGCCGATTGGCTCAACCAGCAAGCCGTCCTTCGAGGGCGAGCTGCCGCCAGCGCAATTGCTGCCAAGGCGTCACAGGGCATGTCGCTGACGGATGCGGCGAAGCAGTCGGGCCTCCCGCTCCCGCAAGTTCGACCGATCGCCGCGCGCCGGATCCAGCTCGCCAACGCGCAAGGCCAGATCCCCGCACCGCTGCGGCTGCTGTTCACGCTTGCGCAGGGGAAGAGCAAGATCGCCGCCGAGCCCGGTCGCGGCTTCTACGTCGTCAAGGTCACCAAGATCGTTCCGGGCAACGCCGCGCTTCAACCTGCCCTCATCGGCCAGATGCAAAAGGAGCTGCAGCAGAGTGTCGCGGAAGATTACGCCCGCGAGTTCCTCGCCGCGGTCCGCGCCGACGTGAAGGCGAAGCGCAACGAGTCCGCGATTCAGGCTCTCAAGACTCGCCTGACGGCGAGCGGCGGGTGATGTCGAGCGGCTCTTGACCGCCGCACCTTTGTTGCCTACACGTTCCCCGTTCGTTCTTTTGGGGGAGTGACGCCGTGCTCACCGCGAAACAGCGTGAATTGCTGTTGTTCATCGATGGCCGCCTCAAAGAGGGCGGCATTTCCCCGAGCTTCGACGAAATGCGCGAGGCGCTCGACCTGAAATCGAAGTCGGGTGTGCACCGGCTGATTTCGGCGCTGGAGGAGCGCGGGTTCATCCGGCGTCTGCCCAATCGCGCGCGAGCGCTGGAGGTCGTGAAGCTTCCGGAAACGCAACCGTCGGCGACGGTCACTCCCATCCGGCCAGTGGCCGCAGTGCCCGCCAACGACACGATGGAGATCCCGCTCCATGGCCGGATCGCAGCCGGCACGCCGATCGAGGCACTTCAAGGAACGGAAAGCTTCGCAGTTCCCGCTGCGCTACTGGGACCGGGCGAACATTATGCGCTCGAAGTGTCAGGCGATTCGATGGTTGAAGAAGGCATTCTCGACGGCGATTTCGCGCTGATCCGCAAGGTCGACAATGCTCGCGACGGCGAGATCGTCGTGGCGTTGATCGACAATGAGGAGGCGACCTTGAAGACCTATCGCCGCGAGGGTCGCATGATCCGGCTCGATCCGGCCAACTCGCGCTACGAGCCCCAGCGCTACGAGGAAGGGCGGGTGCAGATCCAGGGACGGCTGGCGGGGCTGATCCGGCGTTACTGACATGACCGACGCACGGATCGATTATCTCGAGCTTCCGTCTGCTACGGCGCACGAGCTGACGCGCGCCTTCTATTCGAAGGCGTTCGGCTGGGACTTCACCGATTACGGCCCGACCTATTCGGCGACGACGAACGGAACGACCGACGTCGGCCTCCAGGGCGACCCGTCGGACGCGCTCTCCGCTCCCCTTCCCGTCATCCGGGTCGATGACCTCGAAGCGGCGTTCGGCGCAGTCGCCAAGGCGGGGGGCGTGATCGCCAAGCCGATCTTTAGCTTTCCCGGTGGCCGGCGCTTCCATTTCATCGATCCGTCGGGAAGTGAGCTCGCGGTCTGGTCGAGCAGCCCGGAAAGCTGAAACAACGACCGCACGGCCGCCGCTTTACATCGCCCAGGGATGGTGGCCGACCCTCTCCGCCACGCTATCGATGCGCGGCTCCTCTCCAAGATAGATTGCGAGCCCCCCGGTGTGGCTGAGCGCCGTCGGGTCCAGCTTCAGCCAGCGCGGTGTGCATCCATTGGGAAGTCTACGGTCCGATACTGCGATGTCTGACTGCCCGCACGCATGCGTTAGCTCATCCCAGTCGATGCGATAGGCAGAACGCGTCGCAAGCAGACGCCAATGTGTCCGACCCGCGACGATCTGCGCGACGCAAGCGTCCTTGGAGCAGGCACTGAACGGCGTCGAACCGAGCGCCTCGGGATCACCGTCGTATCCGGATGTCTCCGCAAGCAGGCTTCGCACATAATCGCCGGCCCGTTCGCGAAGGATGCGGGGCTTGCCGTCGAGGCCGACGATCGCAAGATGCGCGCCGTCACCGGTTATCAGCACGCCGGGCGTAGGCGATAGTGCGGCGCCTATCGCCCCGACGACGATCGGGGCGATGCCGAGCAGCCGCCACCGATGCGTCCAAAGGCACAGCCAGAGCCCTCCGGCGACGATCAAAGCGAATGCCCACGAAGCCATCGACGGAAGCATGGCGACGGCGCCCTTCGCGGACGCGACGGCGTGCGCGACCTCAAGCAGCAGGTCGAGCGCGAGACCGCAAAGGAACCACAAGGGCTTGCCCCAACCTGCCGCATCCAGAAGCAGAGCCCCTGCTTCGAGCGGCATGATCACGAACGTGGTGAGCGGGATCGCGAGGATGTTGGCCGCCACTCCGTACAGGCCGGACCGATGGAAATGGTACAGCGCCAGCGGGATCAGCGCGGCTTCGACCACGAGCCCCGTGACGATGGTGGCGGCTCCCGCGCGGGCGATTCGCCAGGGAAACGCCTCCTCGCGCCGCTGAAAAGCCGGGTCGACCAGCGCGTCGAATGGAGAGCCACGATCGCGGTGACCGCCGCAAAGCTCATTTGGAAGCTGGGACCCGCGAGCGCTTCGGGCCGGAAGACGAGCACGACCAGCGCGCCGGCAGCGATCAGGCGCAAACTGATGGCGTCTCGCCCCAAGGCCATGCCGGTCAGGATGAGCACGGCGGCGACGCAGCTGCGGACGGTCGGCACCTGCGCACCCGTCAGGACGGTATAGGCGATGCCCGCCGCGGCGGCGGCGCCGGCGGAAACCAAGACGAGGTTGCAGCGCAGCGCCAGTCTCTCGCTCAATGCCAGCAGTCGGAGGCTGATGAACATCGCGAAGGCGACGACGGCAGCGATGTGCAGGCCGCTAACCGACAGCAAATGGGTCAGTCCGCTTCTGCGCATCGCATCGGCATCCTCCTCGTCGACGGCATTCTGGTCGCCAGTGGCGAGTGCGACGGCGATGCCCGCGGAATCGGGTGGAAGCCGTGAAAATATGTGCTCGCGAAGGTTGCTACGGACGCGGTCGAGGCCCGTGGGAGTGGCAGCTTTTGCCACGGTGACGTCGCCCATCGCCTTGCCGACCGCGCCGATGCCTTGAAACCAAGCGTCGCGCGCGAAATCGTAAGTGCCGGGAAGTGCCATCGGCGGCGGCGGCGCCAAGCGCGCTCTGAGGGAGATCTTTGCGCCCGGCGCGATTCCCGCAGGAAACTTGTCCTCGTCGATCGAGACACGGACGTGCGGGGGTAGATGCCCGCCGCTGGGTGCAATCATCAGCCGGACGGTCTCTCTCGCGGCGAGATGGTCCACCGATTCCACATCGCCGGTCACTTCGGTGACGAGAGGATGCCTTAAACGCGGCTGCTCCACCCAGAGCGCTCGCACCCATATCAGGCTGCAGCCCAACGAGGCGGCAAGCGCGAACCAGCCCAGGGCCCGTCCAGCCCGGCCCGTTCCCAAGACGAAGCTTCCGAGCGACGTTCCCGCGGCGAGGCAGAGGAAGGACAGCCACTGGCTCGGCGAATCGAGAGCGAACCAGGCCGCGATCCCACCCCCGAATCCCACGACGAACCAGGGCGGAAGCTGGGCGCGCTCCTCCTCGAGGAGCTTCTCAAGCTCCCCGAGAAACCCGGCAAAACGCGCCTTCCAATAGCTCCGAGCACGCTGTGGCAGAGGCGCACCCGCTATGTTAGGGGCGCTCGTCCGTTGCATTGCAGCATAAGAGAAGAGGAAAGCTCGCTTGAGCGCAAGCGATCATTCGACAGTCGTTACCCGCTTCGCCCCCTCCCCGACCGGATTCCTTCATATCGGCGGGGCGCGGACCGCGCTTTTCAACTGGTTGTTCGCCCGCCATCACGGCGGCAAGTTCCTGCTGCGCATCGAAGATACCGACAAGGCCCGCTCGACCACGGAGGCGATCGATGCGATCCTCGACGGGATGCGCTGGCTCGGGCTCGATTGGGACGGGCACGAATATTACCAGTCGCAATTCTGGGCCCGGCACGCCGAGGTCGCGCACAAGATGCTCGAGCGCGGGCATGCCTATCGCTGCTACATGACGCAGGAGGAGCTCGCGGCGCAGCGCGAAGAAGCCCAGCGCGAGCGCAGGCCGTTCCGGATCAACAGTCCCTGGCGCGACGTCTCAGATGAGCAGGGCGACAGGCCGTTCGTGATTCGCCTCAAGGCCCCGCGCGAGGGCGAGACGATCATCGAGGACCGCGTCCAGGGCCGGGTCACGGTCCAGAATGCGGAAATCGACGACTTCATCCTGCTTCGATCGGACGGGACCCCGACCTACATGCTTGCAGTGGTGGTCGACGATCACGACATGGGCGTCACTCACGTGATCCGCGGCGACGACCATCTCAACAATGCCTTCCGCCAGCTGGCGATCATCCGCGCCATGGGCTGGCCGGAGCCGGTCTACGCCCATGTGCCGCTAATCCACGGCCCCGACGGCGCGAAGCTGTCGAAGCGGCACGGAGCACTGGGGGTCGATGCTTATCGCGACGAGCTCGGACTGCTTCCGGAGGCAGTTTCCAATTATCTTCTACGCTTGGGCTGGGGCCATGGCGACGATGAGATCATCAGCCGCGAGCAGGCCACGGAATGGTTCGATCTCGACCATGTCGGGAAATCGCCATCGCGCTTCGACTTCAAGAAGCTCGAGAATCTCAATGGACACTACATCCGCGAAGCCGACGATCGGCGTCTCGCCGACCTCGTTGCGCCGGCGCTGCGCATTTCCGACGAGCAGAAAGCGTTGCTTGCCAAGGCGATGCCGGAGCTCAAGCCGCGCGCGAACACGCTCCTCCAGCTCGCCGAGGGCGCACGTTTCCTG
>JBKPJK010000288.1:0-2191 GCA_046730635.1 Pseudomonadota bacterium
CTTCCCATCTCCCCCTCCACCGGCCGGGTGCTGCAGGTCCCCGTCGACGTGATCGACGCCGAAGCCGGCCTGATCGCGTTCGACGACGAAGATGGCTCACGGGTTCGTCAATCGGCGTTCGGAGGACTGGCGAAGCTGCAATGGAAGGTCGACTGGGCCGCGCGTTGGGTCGCGCTCGGCGTCGATTACGAAATGGCGGGCAAGGACCTAATCGACAGCGTCGTCCAGTCGGGCAAGATCGCGCGGGTTCTCGGCGGTCGCCCTCCCGAGGGCTTCAATTACGAGATGTTTCTCGACGAAAAGGGCGAGAAGATCTCCAAGTCGAAAGGCAATGGCCTCAGCCTCGAGGAGTGGCTACGGTACGGCAGCGAGCCGAGCCTGGCATTTTACATCTATCGCGAGCCGAGAAAGGCCAAGAGTCTCCACATCGGCGTCATACCCCGCGCGGTCGACGAATATTGGCAGTTCCGCGGCAATTACCCGAACCAGCCGATCGAGCAGCAGCTCGGCAATCCCGTGCACCAGATCCACTCGGGCGAGGTGCCGACGAGCACGCTGCCCGTGACGTACAATCTGCTGCTGAACCTCGTCAGCCTGCCGGGCATTGCCGACAAGCAGACGGCCTGGAAATTCGTCCAGCGTTATGCTCCGGGCACCTCCCCGGAAAACGATCCGGAACTCGACGAGCTGATCGGACTCGCGGTCAATTATGCCCAGGACTTCGTGCTTCCGGAGCTCCGGCGCCGAGCGCCCAACGCCGTCGAAGCCGACGCCCTGCGCGATCTGGATTCAGAGCTGGCGAAGCTGCCGCCAGATTCCGACGCGGAAGTCATCCAGCATGCCGTGTTCGAAGTCGGCAAGCGGCATCCGTTCGAGTCGCTCCGCCACTGGTTCCAGGCGCTCTACGAAACCCTGCTCGGTTCGAGCCAGGGACCGCGGATGGGCAGCTTCATTGCCCTGTACGGCATCGAAAACAGCCGGCGGCTGATTGCCGAATCGCTGGAAAGCGTCGCGGCCTAGGGGGCGAAGACCGCGCTTCGGCCGAGGCTGAGGATCGAGCCGCCGCCCGGCGTGCCGTCACTGACCGTCGGCGTATCGGACGACATGGCCGCCGCACGCTCGGCATCCTGGTACGGACAAGCCGGCCCCTGCTGCGCCGAAACCAATGCGACTCCGGCCACCATTGCAAGTGCGAGCAGGTAACGTTTCTGCATGGCCATGCTCCTCCGATTCCGCTTTACCACTTCCGCCTTTCAAAATTCGGGCGATTTCGACGAACGCACCGCCAAATTTTGGCAAACTACCGAGCTCGCAGCTTGTCCGAATGCACCGGCTCGGCAGGAATTTCCTGCGCATCGAGACGGGCTGCTTCATCCTTGTCGAGGCCCGCTTTTTCGAGTGCCACGACCAAGGCCTGCTTCGGATCGACCGCGATATCGGGAGCGATCCCCGCGCCTTCCCAATCTTGGCCGGTCCTGATGTCATAGGTTCGCCCGACCGGCATCCACACGGCGAAATGATCGTTGAGCGGCCTGCCTCCACCGAAATGATTGGCCCCTGCAGTCGCCTCGCCGATCAGGGTCGCGCGACCGGTCGACTTCAGCGCCAGAGCGAAATGTTCCGCCGCGGACGCCGTCTTGTTGGAAACGAGGACGTAAACCTTCGCTCTACGCAGTGGCGTATCCTCGCCGGGAACTGCGCTGTGCGTGGCGACCATGTTGGTGCCTTCCTTCGCCAACACCAATGTCGAGCTCGGGGCGAGCGGCATGCGGCCCGACCGATAGATCGCTTCGGACACGGCCATTTTCACCAGCGGCGTCTTCTTCGCATAGAGGTAGGAAAAGATCGCATCCTGCTCGTCCAGCCCGCCGCCGTGATGGTTGCGCAAGTCGAAGATGAGGGTGTTGGCGTCCTTGTTTTGCGCCAGCCAAGCGCGCACCGCCGCAACTTCATCGTCTTCGCCAAGGAAAGCGGTGAAACGAATGTAGCCGATTCCAGGCGCGATCGTCTTCGCTGCCTGGATGAGCGGCGGAAAGCCCTTGGGCGGACCGCTACGACCGCCGGGGCGCCCGTCGCCGCCGGCGACCTCGACGTGCAGGTGGCCGTCCTTGTGCACGGCCATGAGATCGTCCGTGATCAGCTTGGCCAGTGCGCCGCGCGTTCCAATGTCGTAGCGACCGGCCGCGGCATT
>JBKPJK010000289.1:0-3533 GCA_046730635.1 Pseudomonadota bacterium
CGACGGACTTGTAGACGCCATTGCCGACCGAGACGGAGTTGCGGGTCCAGCTTTCGCCGGATCCGACCCACATAACCTGCGGGTTGGTCGGGTCGAGCGCGACCGCGCCGATTGACTTCACCGGCTGCTGGTCGAAGACCGGCTTGAACGTCGTACCGCCGTCCTCGGACTTCCACACCCCGCCCGAGGCCGAGCCGATCAGGAGGGTGATCTTGCCGTCCTTCTCCTGGCGGCCGGCGACCGCGGCGATGCGGCCGGACATGGTCGCGGAGCCGATGTTGCGGATTCCGAGGCCGGAAATCGCCGCGCTGTCGTTGGCGGGAGCAAGACTTTGAGCGGCCACCGGGCTGGCCAGCACGGACGCCGCAGTCGCGGGCCGGCAGGAAAAGGACGGAAAAATCACGCTGATCGTGGGCTCCGCATCCGGCGGCGTGTGGAAGTCGGAAGACGGCGGAACGACTTTCAGACCGGTCTTCGACAAGCAGCCGGTGAAATCCATCGGCGCCGTCGCGCTCGACCCGACCAACCCGCAGGTGATGTGGGTCGGCACCGGAGAGAGCTGGACCCGCAAATCCGTGTCCGTCGGCAACGGCGTCTACAAATCCGTCGACGGTGGCGAGACATGGACGAACGTGGGCCTGCCCGGAACCGAGCGAATCACGAAGATCGTGGTCCATCCGAAGAACGGCAACATCGTCTATGTCTGCGCACCGGGACCGCTCTGGTCGGACGCGCCCGACCGCGGGCTCTACAAGACCAGCGATGGCGGCAGGACCTGGTCGCTGATCCTCAAGGGCGCCAACCTTTCGACGGGCTGCTCTTCGATCGCACTGGATCCGGGCAATCCCGAACATTTGCTCGCAGGGACCTGGGACTTCCGCCGAAAGGCCTATGAGTTCCGCTCCGGCGGCAGCAGCCCGGATCAGCCTTCGGGCAGCCGCTTTGCCGAAAGCCGCGACGGCGGCCGTACCTGGACCTATCTGGACGCTGCAAACCGCAAGGGCCTGCCCAAGCAGCCGTGGGGACGGCTCGAGGTCAATTACGCGCCCTCGAACCCGAAGCGCGTCTATGCCTTCATCGAGAATGTGCGTCCGGCGCTGTTCGTCTCCGACGACGGCGGCCAGACCTGGCAGGAACGCGACCGTAGCCAGGGCATGGTCTGGCGCCCCTTCTACTTCGGCCGAATCGTCGTCGATCCGAAGAATGCCGACCGGCTGTTCAAGATGGGCTATTCGATGATCGTCTCCGATGATGCCGGAAAGAGCTTCTCGGCGACGACCGGAGCGACGCACGGCGACTGGCACGACCTCTGGATCAATCCGAACGATCCCAAGGTCATGTATGGCGGGGACGACGGCGGGCTGTGGACCAGCTACGACGGCGGCAACCGCTGGGTGAAGAGCTGGAACCTGCCGGTCAGCCAATTCTACCACGTCAGTGCCGACAATAAGGATCCGTACCAGGTGTACGGCGGCCTTCAGGACAACAGTGCGTGGGTCGGCGATCAGGAATATCCGGGCGGAATCAGCAACAACCGCTGGGAGAACTTGTACGGTGGCGACGGTTTCTGGGCCTTCTCCGACCCGGCCGACGACAATTATGCCTATGTCGAAGCGCAGGGCGGCTTCATGGGCCGCGTCAACCGGAAGACGCTCGAAGCGCGGCTGATCCAGCCGCAGGCGAACTATAAGGAGAAGCTGCGCTTCAACTGGAATACGCCGATCGCTCTCTCGCCGAACGAGAAGGGTACGATCTATATCGGCTCGCAGTTCTTGTTCCGAAGCCGCGACCACGGCGTGACCTGGGACCGAATCTCCCCCGACCTTTCGACCAATGACCCGATCCGCCAGAAGCAGGAGCAGTCCGGCGGAATTACGGTCGACAATTCGGCGGCCGAGATGAACACGACGATCTATTCGATCTCCGAAAGCCCGCGGGCGGCCGGTCAGATCTGGGTCGGAACCGACGATGGCAACGTCCAGCTTACTCGCGACGCAGGCAAGAGCTGGACCAACGTGACACGGAACATCGGATTGCCTCAGGGCAATTGGATCAGCTGGGTCGAGGCAAGCCGCTTCAGTCCGGCGACCGCATATGTGACGGACGATCGTCACGCCTATGGCGACATGACCCCCTACCTCTACCGAACGGTCGACTACGGCCGCACCTGGCAGCGGCTGGTCGGCCCGTCGACGGCGGGCGTGCGCGGCTATGCCCATGTCATCAAGGAAGACAGGCTCAATCCGAACATCCTCTATCTGGGGACCGAGTTCGGGCTGTTCGTCTCGTTGAACGGCGGACAATCGTGGGCACAGTTCAAGCCGACGGGTTTCCCCGACGGGCTCGCGGTGCGCGACATCGCGCTGCAGGAACGCGAGGACGATCTCGTTCTTGCGACCCACGGCCGCGGCATCTGGGTGATCGACGACGTCAGCCCGCTTCGGGCGCTGAATGCCAACACGCTCGCAAGCGCTTCGGTCCTCATCCCGAGCCGTCCGGTCGAGCAGCGCATTCAGGGCAACGGCGGCTGGGCCGAAGGCAACGCCACTTATTACGGTGAGAATCCGTCGAACGGCGCCGTCATCAATTATTACCAGAGGGCGCGGCACGTGATCGGCCGAATGAAGCTCGAGATTCTCGACGCCAACGGCAAGGTGGTGGACGAGATTCCTGCTTCGAAGCGACGCGGACTCAATCGGATCACCTGGTCGATGCGGACGAAGCCGCCGCAGGTTCCGCCGGCGGCGTCGCTGGCCGGAGCTTCAACGGCCGGCGAGCGCTTCCTGCCGGGTAATTACACGGTCAGGCTCACCAACGCTGGGCAGGTTTCGACCGAACCGCTGACGGTGACCCTGGACAAACGGGCGACGTTCTCGGTCGCGGACCGGGAGGCGCAGTTCGCGGCTGCCGAGCGCGTGAAGGCGATGTTCCTCCGCATGAGCAAGCTCGTGGCGCAGATCAACGGCGTTCGGATGCAAGCGGGCGCGATCGCCGGGGCAGCCACAGCTCCGGCGGACGTCAAAGCTGCCGCCGCTCAGCTCGGCGGAAAGGCCGACGCGCTGCGCAAGGAGATCGTCGCGACCACCGAAGGGGGTGCGATCACGGGCGAGGAGCGGCTGCGCGAGCATACCGATCAGGTCTATGGCGCGATTACGTCTGTCGAGGATCGTCCGACCGCTTACCAGCTGGCCCGTATCGATGCGCTCGATCGCGAGTTGAAGGACGTCGAGGCCGAATGGGCCGCGTTTCAGGCCGGCGACCTTGCCACGTTCAACGCGAAGCTGCGGGCGGCGAACCTTCCGCCCGTCACCATAGCTTCCGTCGAGTTCGACCCCGACGAACTGGCGCGCGGTGGACGGGTCTCGGCATTGGTCGACGGGCTCGTCGGCACGCGCTTCTACGGCGACGCCGCGGCGCTCGAAGAGAAGGGCGAGAAGGACTGAGCCTTATTCAGTTCGCGAGGTTCCGCCTTCACCGACCGGCTTGACGTGCACGGTCTTGATGTTGACGAACTCGCGAATTCCGAAGACCCC
>JBKPJK010000290.1:0-2902 GCA_046730635.1 Pseudomonadota bacterium
CCTCCGCCGCCGCCGAAACGGGCGAAGCGCTTACGTAGGATCTCATCGAGCGAGGTGACATTTGCCCCCGCGCCGAGCGATGGACGACGCCGGCGCGGAGCCTCGCCCCATGGGCCCTGGCTCGGGTCGTCGCCGGAGGCGTCCCCGGAACTCGGCTCGGGCCCGTCGGGGCCCGCGTTGTTCGAGCCCCATGGGCCCTTATTGTCGGCGAACAGTCCGCGAAAACGGCCGTCCCACCCGGAAATGATGCTCATCGCGGGCGAATATAGAGGCGGTTCCAACGAAAAACAGTGGCAAGAGGCGGTGCGGTTCCTATGTCGCGATCATGCCCCATCCGGCCGATCCCCTGACCGACCTTCCCCACGACGACCGAATCCGCTCGCGGAAGGTCAGCGGCGGCGTGGCAACGATCATTGCCGACGCGACCGGACTGAGCACGACTGATCGTCAAGCGCTCGAAGATGAGTTGCGTGTCGCGGCACTGAATGTCGCGGGCGTCAATGAGGCCCGCATTGCCCTTACGGCGAGTCAGCCTTCGCGAACCCTGATCGCCATCGGCAGCGGCAAGGGGGGCGTTGGCAAATCCACGGTGTCGGCAAACCTCGCCATCGCTCTGGCGAAGGCCGGCAAGAAGGTCGGCCTCATCGATGCGGACGTCTACGGACCGTCGCAGCCGACCTTGCTCGGAACCCATCAGAAGCCGAGCGCGGAAGGCGAGAAACTTCTTCCGGTCGAGGCTCACGGCATCAAATTCCTTTCGCTTGGACAATTGGTATCGCCCGGCCACGCTCTCGCCTGGCGTGGCCCGATGGCGACCGGCGCCCTCGCGAACCTGCTCGAAGCCGAGTGGGGCGACCGCGAGATTCTCCTCGTCGATCTTCCGCCGGGCACCGGCGACGTGCAGATCTCGCTGATCCAGCGCTCGCGGCCGGCGGGCGCAGTGATCGTTTCGACTCCTCAGGATCTTTCGCTGATCGATGCGCGCAGGGCCGTCGACCTCTTCAACAAGACCAGCGTCCCAGTTCTTGGAATCATCGAGAATATGGCGACCTACGCCTGCCCGCATTGCGGCGAGGAGTCTCATCCGTTCGGCACGGGCGGAGCCGAAGCGGCCGCGGCTGAGATGTCCGTTCCTTTCCTTGGCCGCCTGCCCTTGTCGTTGGCGATCCGCGAAGCGTCCGACGCGGGCCGCCCGCCCGCCGCTTCGGATGGACCGGAATCCGACGCCTTCGCAGCGATTGCGGCGAAACTCCTGGAGGCGGTGGCGCATTGAATCGGCAGGAGGAGCTGCCGCCATGCCGTTGACGCGAGACGAGGACATTGCCGAACTTCTGACCAACGCGCGAACGATCGCGGTCGTCGGCGCATCCGATCGGCCAAGCCGGCCTTCTTACGGGGTCATGCAGTTCCTGCAGGACTGGGGCTATCGTGTCCTGCCCGTAAATCCGCAGATCACCGGCGAGCACGTCCTCGGCGAATTCGTCTGGCGCGAGCTGGCGCAGATCGGAATTCCCATCGACATCGTCGACGTCTTCCGCCGACCCGAAATGGCGGGCGAAGCGGTCGATCAGGCGATCTTCGTCGGCGCCAAGGCAGTCTGGATGCAGATCGGCGTGATCAATGAGGAAGCTGCGGCCAGGGCTGAAGCGGCCGGGCTGAAAGTCGTGATGGATCGCTGCCCCAAAATCGAAATCCCGCGCCTGGGCGTGCCGAGGATCGCCCAAAGCGGCTAGGCGGCGCCCACCGTCATTTCGGGGATGAGAAGGGTCGGCGAATCCGCTCCGTAGCGGAATTCCAGATCGTTGGCGGGCTCGAGCGTCGAGTACATGTCGATGAGGTTCGACGCGACCGTAATTTCTGCAATCGGCTCAGCGATCTGACCGGCTCTGACCATGAATCCGGCAGCACCCCGGCTGTAGTCGCCGGTCACCGCATTGACGCCCTGGCCGATCAGCTCGGTCACGAGGACGGCCTCCGGAAACGCAGCAAGCAACTGCGCCACCGTGCGCCGCCCGGCCAATATGTAGAGGTTCGTCGGCGACGCCGTGGGCGCTCCGCCCAGGGCGCGGGAAGCGTTGCCCGTGGGTTGAATTCCGAGCTGGCGCGCCGACGCGCTCTCCGCCATCCAGCCCTTGAGGATCCCGTCCCGGACAAGTTCTCGTCGAGAGACACGCACGCCTTCCGCGTCGAACGGGCGGGACCGAAGACCTCGAGCCCGCAGCGGATCGTCGACGATCGTGATCCCCGGCTGGAAGACCAGCTCGCCGAGCCTGTCGCGCAGGAAACTCGTCTTCGCCGCGACCGAGGAGCCGCTGATGGCGCTCGCGAAGTGACCGATCAGCGAGGATGCGACGCGCGGTTCGAACAACACGGGATATTTTCCCGGCTTCGGCCGCGTCGGATTGAGGCGCGCTACGGCGCGCTCGCCCGCGCGTCGGCCGATCTCCTCGGCTGCCTCCAGATCCTCCAGGTGGCGGGCGCTGTGCCAGCTATGATCGCGCTGCATCGCGCCGCCCTCGCCTGCAATGACCGAAGCGGAGCTGCCGTGCCCAGTGATCCGGTAAGCGCCCGAAAAGCCGCCTGACGTCGCAAGGGCGACAGTCGATGACGACGCGCTGGCACCCGCACCGCTCGAATTGGTCACGCCCTTGACGCCGAGCGCTGCGCGTTCTGCAGTGAGCGCCCTCTCACGCAATTCCGACGGTTCCGGCTCACGGCTATCCTCGGCGTCGATGAACGGGAGGTCGCCGACCTGAAGCAAATCGGGCGGGGCGAGCCCGGCATAAGGATCCTCTGGAGCCTCGCGCGCCATCGCAAGGCAGCGCTCGACCAATGTCTGCAGCGCATCGTCGGACAGATCAGAAGATCCGACGGTGGCAGACCGCCGCCCACTGAACAGGCG
>JBKPJK010000291.1:0-5214 GCA_046730635.1 Pseudomonadota bacterium
TCAGCGTCGCGACGGTCGCGAGAAGATACATGACCGCCGTAAACCCTGTCCCCAGGATGGTCGCCCGTGGAACGGTGGTCGTCGAATCTCGTGTAACCCGTGCAGTCATCGCCGCGCCCTCGAAACCCGTCAGCGAGAAGAGGATTAGCGCCGCAGCGGCGGTCACGCCTGCAAGGCTCAAGGGTACCGGCGCAAGCGGCTCCAATGGCTGACCCGCACCGAACCGTGCGACCACGAGCGCGACGACCGCGAGCAGTGGAAGCAGCTTGATGAAGACGGTGACGACCTGCAGCGCCCCGGCGGAGCGCGTCCCACGCAGGTTGACCAGAAGAAGAGCCACGATGGAGCCGAGCGCGACAGCAATGAGCGGCGGACCGGATATGACCGCCGGATACACATGGCCAAGCGCCCCCGCCACCGCGATGGCCACTCCGCCGACTCCGGTCACTTGCGAGAAGGTGTAGCACCACAAGGTGACGAACGCGGCGGTCTCCCCGAATGCGTGGTCGACATAAGCGAACGGGCCGCCGGGAATCCTTGCAGCGAGCAGCGCGAGGGCGAGGGCGAGGCAAATCGTGCCCAAACCCGTCAGCAGGAAGGCAAGGACGAGGTTAGGGCCGAATGGTGCGACCGTCGTCGGCAGCAGGTAAATGCCTGAACCGACCATGGACCCGACGACCATGGCCGCGCTCATCCACTTGCCCAGCATCCGGGAGCGCGGCTCGGGTGACGTCTCTATGGCTGCGGGAAGGTCGGACATCGGAAGCGCTTCGCACTCGGCGACGGGGTTGGCAATCCGCACGCCCGCGCTTAACCCGCGCCGCCACAGCAAGGGAAGTCCGATGCGCGCATTCATTTTTCCCGGTCAGGGCAGCCAGGCCGTTGGCATGGGCGCTGCGCTGGCGCAGGCGAGCCGGGCAGCGCAGGACGTTTTCGACGAGGTCGACGAAGCGCTCGGCCAGAACCTGTTTCGATTGATGCGCGAGGGGCCTGACGACGACCTAAAGCTCACCGAGAATGCGCAGCCCGCAATCATGGCGCATTCCATTGCGGTGCTGCGTGCATGGGGCGTTCGGCTTCCGGATCTCGCCAACTTCGTCGCCGGACACAGCCTTGGCGAATATTCGGCGCTGTGCGCTGCCGGCTCGTTAGACCTGCCGACCACGGCAAAGCTGCTGAAGCTGCGCGGGCAGGCCATGCAGCGAGCGGTCCCGGTGGGGCAGGGCGCGATGGCTGCCTTGTTGGGCGCGGATCTCGCCCTCGCGCAGAAGATCGCCAAGGCGGCGGCCGCGGGCGAGGTTTGCACGGTTGCCAACGACAACGACCCGTCGCAGGTCGTGATTTCCGGACACAAGAGCGCGATCGATCGGGCCATCGCGATTGCGAAGGAAATGGGGGCGAAGCGGGCCGTTCCATTGCCGGTGTCCGCTCCGTTTCACTGTCCGCTGATGCAGCCGGCCGCGGACGCGATGCAGGATGCTTTGAGCTATGTCGTCGTGGAAACTCCGGCAGTACCGCTCTTCGCGAATGTGACCGCGAAGCCAGAGACCGATTCGGATACGATCCGCAACCAGCTGGTCGAGCAGGTGACCGGCATGGTCCGTTGGCGCGAGAGCGTCGCGAACATGTCGGAAGCGGGGGTCGAGGAATTCGTCGAAGTTGGTGGCAAGGTGCTTGGACCGATGGTCAAGCGCATCGTTCCCGACGCGAAGGTGACCAGCGTGGTGACCATCGAAGACATTGAAGCGCTGGCGAAGGAGATCGCGTAGATGTTCGACCTTTCGGGCATGACCGCGCTGGTGACCGGTGCGAGCGGCGGCCTCGGCAGCGCTATCGCCAAGGCGCTTGCGGCTCAAGGTGCGCGGCTCGCGGTATCGGGCAGCAACGTCGAGAAGCTGGAGGACTTCCGCAGTTCGCTCGGCGGCGATCATGTCGCTCTGTCGTGCAACCTGTCCGACGGCGCTGCGGTGGACCAGCTGGTACCACAGGCGGTCGACGCGCTTGGCGGCAAGCTCGACATCCTGATCAACAATGCCGGCGTCACCCGCGACAATCTGTTGATGCGGATGAAGGATGAGGAGTTCGAGGAGGTCATCCGCATCAACCTCGAAGCGGCGTTCAGGCTGATGCGAGCGGCGGCCAAGCCGATGATGAAGGCGCGTTTCGGGCGGATCATCTCGATCACGTCTGTTGTCGGAGTCACGGGCAACCCCGGCCAGGCGAACTATGTCGCGTCCAAGGCCGGGCTCATCGGCATGACCAAGTCGGTCGCGCAGGAGCTCGCGAGCCGCAACATCACGGTGAACGCTATCGCACCCGGCTTCATGACGTCGGCGATGACCGACGCACTCAACGAGCAGCAGCGAGCGGGCATATTGGCGCGAATTCCGATGGGTGCCATGGGCAGCGGAGACGACATCGGCGCCGCCTGCGTCTACCTCGCTTCGAAGGAGGCCGGCTACGTCACCGGCCAGACGATCCACGTCAACGGCGGAATGGCGATGCCGTAAATGGCCGGACGGCCGACCAGCCAGGACCCGAAGCTGCTGCGCCGCTTGCTCCGAGCGAAGGACAGGATGGACGCGGCCTCGCACGAAGAATGGCCAGTCGAGCGCCTGGCGACCGTCAGCGGCGTTTCCGAGGCGCATTTCGCACGGTCATTCAAGGAAGCGTTCGGTGTTCCGCCGCATCGCTACCTCCTCACGCGGCGGATCGAGCGAGCGAAGGCGCTGCTGCGCGACACCGATCAGCCGATCATCGACGTTGCGTTCCAGACCGGGTGGAACAGCCTCGGGACGTTCGGGCGAATCTTCCGGGACATCACGGGCGAAAGCCCGAGCCAGCTTCGTGCGCGTGAACGGACCGCACACCACCAATTGACCATGGTCCCGCATTGTTTCGTCAGCGCGGCGCATCGGCCCAACCTCAAAATGGCAGTTTCGGAGAAGCGTCGAAAGGACGCGGGCGATAATGGAAGCCCTCCAGACGACACGGAGGTTTCATGAGTCAGTTTGTGGGAGTTTCAGGAATCTACGTCCGGGATCAGGACGAGGCGCTTTCATTCTATGTCGATAAGCTAGGCTTCACCGTCCACACCGATGCGCGCAACGGCGATTATCGCTGGCTGACGGTCCAATGCCCCGAGCAGCCGACGTTTCAGCTCGGTCTTTTTAAACCGCAGCCGCCGACGGTGGACGAAGCGACCGCGGAGACTCTTGATGAGGTCGTCGCCAAAGGTGCAATGCCGCCGCTCGTACTGCTCGTCGACGACTGCCGTGCGGCCTTCGAGCACTTCCGCCGGTCGGGCGTGGAGTTCACCCAGGAACCCGTCGAGCGCTACGGCAGCGTCGACGCCAGCTTCCGTGACCCTTCCGGCAATGGCTGGAAGCTCATCCAGGCGCGCTGAGCAATGTACGCGAAGGATTTCCGTCAAACACCGTCCGGGGAGACTCGCATGACTTTCAGCGCCTGGGTTCGGCAGAGCCACCGCTGGCTCGGGATCATCTTCACCCTGACCGTGCTTGCCAACTTCGCTGTCAGGGCGTTCCAGGAGCCGCCGGCTTGGATCACCTATTCGCCCTTGCCCCCGCTCTTCCTCCAGCTGTTCGGCGGCTTGTACTTGTTCTTCCTGCCGTATGCGCGGCGGCGGAGGGCCCAATGACCGGTTCACAGGATGTCGACACCAAGATCGCCTCGCTCGCGGACTGGCGCGGCGCGGCAATGGCTAGAGTCCGAAGGCTCATCAAGGAAGCGGATCCCGACGTCGAGGAGGGCGTGAAGTGGCGCAAGCCGTCCAATCCGCTCGGCGTTCCGACCTGGGAGCATGCAGGGATAATCTGCACGGGCGAGAGCTATAAGGACAAGATCAAGCTCACCTTCGCGCGCGGCGCCGCGCTGGAGGATGCGTCAGGCCTCTTCAACTCCAGCCTGGCAGGCGGGACTCGCCGTGCGATCGACATTCCGGAAGGCACCGAGCTCGACGAAAACGCCTTCAAGGCGCTGGTCCGTGAGGCGATTGCGGCGAACCTTGCGCACAAAGGTGGCAAGTGACAGCGTGAGCAGCGATTAAAGCTCTCTCGCTGCACTCCTTGTCGCTCGATTCATCGCACCTATATCCCGAGAGAAATCAACAATTCGGTCGCCTGATTGGGGCCGAACGGGGCTTGTAGAAGAGGGATATAGAAGCATGGCCAAGGTCATCGGAATCGACTTGGGCACAACCAACAGCTGCGTCGCCGTGATGGAAGGCGGCAAGCCAAAGGTCATCGAAAATACCGAAGGCGCGCGCACCACGCCTTCCGTCGTCGCTTTCACCAAGGACGGCGAACGTCTTATCGGCCAGCCGGCGAAGCGCCAGGCGGTCACCAATCCGGACAATACGATTTTCGCGGTGAAGCGCCTTATCGGCCGCCGCTTCGACGATCCGATCACCAAGAAGGACACCGAGCTGGTGCCCTACAAGATCGTCAAGGGCGCGAACGGCGACGCCTGGGTCCATGCCGGCGGCAAGGATTATTCGCCGTCGCAGATCAGCGCTTTCATCCTGCAGAAGATGAAGGAAACCGCCGAGGCCTATCTCGGCGAGACCGTCACCCAGGCGGTCATCACCGTTCCCGCTTACTTCAACGACGCGCAGCGCCAGGCAACGAAGGATGCCGGCCAGATCGCGGGTCTTGAAGTGCTGCGCATCATCAATGAGCCGACCGCGGCAGCTCTCGCCTATGGACTGGAGAAGGAAGAGGGCAAGACGATCGCCGTCTACGACCTTGGCGGCGGCACGTTCGACGTGTCGATCCTGGAGATCGGCGACGGCGTGTTCGAAGTGAAGTCGACCAACGGCGATACCTTCCTCGGCGGCGAGGACTTCGACGCCAAGATCGTCAACTGGCTCGCCGACAAGTTCAAGGAGAAGGAGGGCATCGACCTCCGCACCGACCGGCTTGCTCTGCAGCGGCTGAAGGAAGCTGCCGAGAAGGCGAAGATCGAGCTGTCTTCGGCGCAGACGACCGAGATCAACCAGCCGTTCATCACTGCCCGTATGGAGGGCGGAGCGACCACGCCGTTGCACCTTGTCGTGACGCTCACTCGGGCGGAGCTCGAGAAGCTCGTCGGCGATCTCGTCGACCGCACGATCGACCCTTGCAAGAAGGCGCTCAAGGACGCCGGCATCGATGCCAAGGACATCGCCGACGTCGTTCTCGTCGGCGGCCAGAC
>JBKPJK010000292.1:0-1647 GCA_046730635.1 Pseudomonadota bacterium
ACGACATTCACTCCACGCGTCGCGACCAGCTTCACCAACGCGAACATGATCGCGAGCAGAAGCGCCGTGAGCAACCGCAACGCGATGCCGGCGAGCGGCCGCTGATCGGCAGGCCTGTCGGTGTCCCGTGGGTCCGATCGCCCCATTACTTCTTGTTGCTGGGCGGCGCGACGTACGGCCTGAACGCGCCTCCGGGCACCGCCGAGGCCACCGGGCTTTCGAACCCGTCCTTGCTTACCGAC
This sequence comes from Pseudomonadota bacterium, assembly GCA_046730635.1. Lineage (GTDB taxonomy): Bacteria > Pseudomonadota > Alphaproteobacteria > Sphingomonadales > Sphingomonadaceae > Sphingomicrobium. The sequence continues at coordinate 243 of JBKPJK010000292.1, forward strand.
GAGACGCCGAACACCCAGTCGTCGACCCGGATGTGCGGAAGTTTGCAGACCATCGTCACGAGGCGCTCGTCTCGCGCCATCGGCGCGTCGGCGTGCACCTTGACGTCAGCCGGGCAGCCGTTTGCCGTGACCCAACGAGCCTCTTCCCACTGGTTGGAATCCGTCCGACGCCAGCGAATGAAGTAACCGGACGCTCCTGCGACGGTCGGAAAAGCCACGGTCGTGTCCGTCGCGACCGCACCCTCCACCTTCGGTTCCGGGGGCGGCGGCGTACTCGCGATCCCAGCCAGCGCTGCGACGTTCAGCTTCGTCATCTTGGCGAGGTAGGCGAAATCGACATGATCGATGGTGTCGCCGTAGCGGATGCCCTTCTCGGTCCTCAAATCCTGGTGCTGCCAGTTGTAATTCTCGACCGCGACACTGATCCGCGCCGCCGGAAATCCCATCTGGAGGAAGGGGATGTGGTCGCCGCCGCGCTGGAAGCGATCGGTGCGCCAGATCTGCCGCACGTCGAGGCCGATCTTCAGCCGGTCGGCAAGGCTGTCGAGGTAGCGGGAGATGTTGCGCGATGGACTATCGTTTTCCCCGCCGAGACTGTGCGTCGGAGCATTGAGCTCCGGCTGCCCCTGCGACCGCGGCCCTTCCGACAAGACGCGGGCATGGGTCGAATCGCACACGCCGTCCGATGAGCAGCTGTTGCCGATGATGTCGTTGTTGAGGACCGTGACGACGTTCCAGCCCTGCGCTTTCGCATAAGCCGCCAGCACCTTTCCGCCGTACAGCCCCTGCTCCTCGCCCATCAGAGTCGCGTAAACGATCGTGCCGGGGAACTTATGCTTGCTGAGCACCCGCGCCGCCTCGAGCACCGCGGCCGTGCCCGAACCGTCGTCGTTCGCGCCCGGCGCGTCGGACGTCGCATTCATCGGGTCGCTCACGCGGCTGTCGATATGCCCCTGGATGATGACCACGTCGTTCGGTCGCTCGGTGCCGCGCTGGATCGCGAACACGTCGATGATCTTGGTGGGCGACGGGAGACGATCGCCGCTGAACGTGTCGCTGGTCCGGGCGACGGTCAGGCAATTGCCGCATGCCGCCGAATAACGATTGAACTCCGCTTCCGCCCAGTTGAGCGCCGCTCCGATCCCGCGCTTCGGATCGGTCTGTGAAGAGAGCGTGTGCCGCGTCCCGAAGCCGACGAGAGTCTCGATCGTGTGCCGCAGCTGCGCCTGGCTAACTGGCTCGATGATCGCGCGAAGCCTCGCATCGGGCGACGCCGGCGGTGCCGCTCCGATCAAGGCCAGGCTCCCCAAGGCGATCAATTTACGCATCGCGACTCTCCCTCTCTCCGGCGCGAGCAACTGGCATTTGCTTATTGCTGGGTCTAGTGGCGCGCCCAATCCCTTAG
>JBKPJK010000293.1:0-2672 GCA_046730635.1 Pseudomonadota bacterium
GATGAGCACGGCCGAGCTAGCGAAGTATGCGCCGGGGCTCGACTGGGCCGCATTCTTCGACGGCGCAAAGGTGCCGCCGCAGAAACGGATGATCGTCAACGAGAATACGGCGATCAAGCAGATCGCGACGCTTTATGCGCAGACGCCGCTCGGCACGCTCAAGAAATGGGAGGCGTTCCACACCGCCGACCAGGCCTCGCCCTATCTCAACAAGGCGATGGTCGACAGCCGCTTCGATTATGTGAAGACGATCAGCGGCGTGACTGAGCAACGCCCGCGCTGGAAGCGGGCCGTGACCCTCGTCGACGGTTCGCTCGGCGAGCTCGTCGGGCAGGATTATGTCGCCAAATATTTCCCGCCTTCGTCCAAGGCGAAGATGGTCGAGCTGGTCGCCAACCTGAAGACCGCGATGGCGGCGCGCATCGAAGGCAATAGCTGGATGAGCGCGGACACCAAGAAGGCTGCCGTCGACAAGCTTGCGAAGATGCAGGTGATGGTCGGCTATCCCGACAAGTTCCGCGACTATAGCGCGCTCGAGGTCCGGACCGACGATCTGTACGGCAACGTGCAGCGGGCGAGCCGCTTCAACGCCGACTATGACATGGAAGATCTCGGCAAGCCGGTGAACCACAAGAAGTGGGGCATGAACCCGCAGACGGTGAACGCCTACAATGGCGGGGGCGAGAACAAGATCGTGTTCCCGGCCGGCATCCTTCAGCCGCCTTTCTTCGATCCGAACGCGGACGACGCGGTCAATTACGGCGGCATCGGCGCCGTGATCGGCCATGAGATCAGCCACGGCTTCGACGATCAGGGCCGCAAGTTCGATGCCAGCGGCAACGTGCGCGACTGGTGGACCGCCGAGGACGGTAAGCGCTTCGACGCAGAAGCGAAGGTGTTCGGCGATCAGTACGCCAAGTTCGAGGCGGTGCCCGGCGCGTTCGTGAATCCCAAGCTGACGATGGGCGAGAATATCGCCGACTTCGCCGGTATCCAGGTCGCGCTCGACGCCTACCACCACTCGCTTGGCGGAAAGCCGGCGCCGGTGCTGGACGGCTTGACCGGCGACCAGCGCTTCTTCCTCGCCTATGCGCAGGTGTGGCGGGAGAAGCAGCGCGAGGATGCGCTGCGCAGCCAGGTTACGAGCGATCCGCACAGCCCCGGCCGCTTCCGCATCTGGGGTCCGGTCCGCAACGTCCAGGCATGGTACGACGCGTTCGGGATTACGCCGAGCAGCTCGATGTATATCCCGCCGGAGAAGCGCGCCCACATCTGGTAAGCTTCGCAGAGTTGAAGGAGGGGAGCCGTCTTCGGGCGGCTCCCTTTTCTAATGGCGGCTTTTGGCGGAGAGCCGACGCCTTACGTCGCCAAACGTTTCAGCCGTAGCAACCTTGGATTGCGGTGCGTGTTGCTCGACCATGGCCAAGGATCCCCACGGAAAGACCTACGGAGCGGAGCGCGGTCTCAACCGCTTCGAGGGGTTCAGCGACGCGGTCTTCGCGATCGCGCTCACGCTGCTGATCGTCGAGATCAAGGTTCCCGGATCACCCGACGGGCCGAACGGCTACAGCGACCTCGCTAAGGCCATGGCCGAACAGTGGCGCGAGCATCTCGCGCTCGTCCTTTGCTACATCGTCATCGGTGCCTACTGGCTCCAGCATCACTATTCGGGTCGCATCTACGCGAAGAGCGATCACTGGTTCAGCGCGATCAACCTGCTGTTCCTCCTGGCGATCGTGGCCATTCCTTATCCCATCCGCGTCTGGTGCTTTCATGTCGGCACACGCTTTGAAGGCGTTGCATCCATCACGTTGGTCACGGGTCTCGCGCTGACCGCCTGCACGTGGATGGGAAAGTGGTTCTACGGAATGTCCGAGCGCCGAGTGATGGACGAACGGCTGGCGCCCGACTTCCTGCGGCAGATGACGCGCCGTTACGGCACGTCCACGCTCATCCAGATCGCGGCCGTTCCTATTGCCGTCGTGGCTCCGCGCGCCGGCGTGGCCGTCGCGCTAGTCTGCGTGGCTTTCTTCCTGCTTCCGCAGCCCAAGCCGCGCTACAGGCCGGGCGAGGAGCCGAGTGATAAGGAGAAACTTGGCGAATAGATTCGCGCCGCGATACCTCAAAAATGGGTGGAAGGCGCCATTTCCCGCCCGAGTTCGAGAGATTCTAATCGTTTCCCGGCGCGGGCGACGAGCTATCGGGAGGAACGGTCGGATCGCCGGGATCGCTGGCCGTCATCCGGAGCGGGTAGGCCGTTGCGTAGACTAAGCGAATCCCAAGGCCGACGCTGTCCGGTGCGTGGCCTTCGCCAGCAGGTCGACGAACGTAGCTTACGTCGGGCTGGATCACGAAGTGCGGACTGATTTTCGCCTGATAGGTCAGTTCGAAGTTCGTCTCGGCGCCAGGTACTTTCAGCGTCCCGGCGACGCCGTCGCCGATGATCGCATGAGCGATTGCCATTCCGATTTTATCGTCGGGTCGACCGGGAACGGCCCCTTGCTGCACCAATCCCCCTCCCAAGTAAGCGGCGACAGTTTGCGCTTGGCGATCGGCGATCCCTGCCCGGAGCCAGAAACTGAGGTGAGGCAGCCGGTTCAAGCGTCCTTGGTAGGACAGGTATGCGCCTCGATCGTGCGCTTTGCCGCCATTCGGCCCCAACCGCTCCGCGG
>JBKPJK010000294.1:0-3842 GCA_046730635.1 Pseudomonadota bacterium
CCGAGGGCAAGGGCGCGACGCTCGGGTCGACGCAGTGGCGGAATCTCACCGAGGCCGAGTTTGGGCTGAACGCCGATGGCGGCTGCGTTGCCTACGACCAGAATTTCCGGCCGCTCGGCTGCGGCATTTCAGTGGCCGAAAAGACCTTTCAGACCTACTTCCTCACCGCCCGCAACCCCGGCGGCCACAGTTCCAAGCCTCGGCCCGACAACGCCATCTACGATCTCGCCGATGTCCTGGAGAAGCTGCGCAACTACCGCTTCCAGCCGATGCTGAGCGAGGCGACGCGCAGCTATTTCACGGAGCGTGCGCAACAGGAGGGTAATAGCCCGCTGGGCAATGCGATGCGCCAGTGGCTCGCAAATCCGAACGACGGCGCGGCCGCCGATATCGTCGAGGCGAGCCCGCTCGACGTCGGCACCACGCGCACCCGATGCGTCGCGACGATGCTGAAGGGCGGACATGCCGACAATGCGCTGCCGCAAATGGCGCAGGCGACGGTGAATTGCCGCATCTTCCCCGGCGTGCAGCCGGCCGATGTGCAAGCGGAACTCCAGAAGATGGCGGGCCCCCACATCGAGGTGACGCCGGACCCGGGTTACATCGGAGAGCCGACACCGGCCTCGCCGCTCCGCCCCGACGTGCTGGCAGCCGTGACCAAGGCGGTGCGGCGTTTCCACGGCCCGGGCATGCATGTCTATGCGACGATGTCGACCGGCGCGAGCGACGGCTCCTTCTTCCGGGCGAAGGGAATCCCCGTCTACGACGTCGACGGCAGCTGGGGCATTTCGCCGATGGACGATCGCGCGCACGGCCTCGACGAGCGCGTCCCGGTTCGCGCCATGTACGACGACGTTCTGCACTGGGAGAGCATCATCCGCGACCTCGCGGGCTGACGCTCAAGCGGGGGCAAGCTCGCGCGCTGCCCGGAGAACCTCCTGTGCGTGCTGCGGGACCTTCACCTTGCGCCACGCCTTCAGCACTCGGCCGTCCGCGCCGATCAGATAGGTCGCGCGCTCCATTCCCATATATTTGCGGCCGTACATCGACTTTTCGACCCAGGTCCCGAAGGCTTCGGAGATGCGGCCATCCTCGTCGGACACGAGGGGAACCGCGAGGCCGTATTTGCCGATGAACTTTTCGTGGCTCTTCATCGGGTCGCGTGAGACCCCGACGACCTTCACGCCTGCCTTGGCGAAATCCGGCGCCAAGGCGGTGAAGTCCTGGGCCTCGCGAGTGCAGCCGGACGTGTCGTCCTTCGGATAGAAATAGAGCACCAACGGCTGTCCCGGCGAGGCGAGGTCGAGATTGGCCCCGCCGCTGTCGGTCACGCTGATTGCCGGCGCCTTGTCGCCTTCTGAGATCATGTCAGGCCTCTCGCTTGATGCTGCTCCACAGGTCGGAAATGCTCTGCCGCGCCGCATCGTGCTCGGCAAGAAGCTCGTCCCAGCCTCCCGCCCCGCATGCATGGGCGACCAGCTCCCAGGTATCCGCCGTCGGCTTCACGTTGCCGGGCGCAACCAAACGCATCATCACCAGCATGCGCGAAAGCAACTTTAGCGCCGCGACAATATTTGCAGGAACCAAAGATTCAGCGGCGAGCCCCTCCAGCGCCACTTCAAGCCGGGGATTCAGGCCGACATGCTTGGTGAGCTGGAGCACGTGCGTCGCAAATTCGAGGTCGACGAGCCCTCCCGGCCCCAGCTTGACGTCAAGTCTGCCGCGCGCAGGTTTATGACGGTCCATGTCCGCGCGCATTCGGGTTGCGTCGCCAGCGATTCTCGCGAAATCGCGCGGCATCCGCAGGATCCCGTCGATCATCGCCTCCACCTCCTCGCGAACGCCGGCAGACCCGAAGATGGGACGCGCCCTGCACAGGGCCATATGCTCCCAGGTCCAGGCCTCGTTCCGCTGATATTGCTCGAAAGCTGCGAGCGAGACGACGAGCATGCCTTTTGCTCCCTCGGGGCGCAGTCGCGCGTCGACGTCGTAAAGCGGTCCCGCGGCCGTCGGCACGCTCAGCGCTGCCGTTACGCGGCTCGCCAGGCGATTGAAATAATCGTTGGGTCCGAGCGGTTTCGCGCCGTTCGAAACGCGGCCCTGCTCCGCCGAATGCAAATAGATGATATCCAGGTCGGACGCGTGGGTCAGCGAATGCCCGCCCAACCTGCCGAGGCCCAAGATGACCAGTTCGGCGTCCGAGATCTCGCCGTGAACCGATCGGAATTCATCGGCAGCGGCCTCGCCGAGCGCCATCACGGCCCCCTCGGCCACGTTGGCATAGCCTTCGGTAACCTCCAGCGGATCGCGTCGCCGGTCGATCAGCTGGACCCCCAGCGCGAAGCGCCGCTCGTTGACCAGCCGGCGCACCCGGTCGAGCGAATCGTCATAGGCGCGACCCCGCATCGCATCGGTCAGCACCGCCGCAAACTGGTCGGGGTCGGGTGGCATGGCGAAGCTGGAGGCGTCGAACAGCCCTTCGAACAGCTCCGGCCGCCGCGCGAGCTGCTCGGACAGGGCGGGTGCATGGGCAAGGACCTTGGCAAGCAGCTCCGCGAGCGCCGGTCGTGCTTCCAGCAGCCGAAACAGGTTCACACCGCTCGACAGCCGCTCGACGATGTCGCTGAGACGGTTGAGCGCGTGATCCGGATCGGCGCCTACGGCGATCGCCCGTAGCAAGCCGGGCAGCATCGCTTCAAACGCCTGCTGCGCCGCCGGCGAGCGAAGGGACCTGGCCTTGCCGGATCTCCAATCCGCAACATGCCGCGCCGCCTGCGCCGGGTCGGCAAAGCCGAGTGCGGCCAATTCCTTGCCGAGGATCTCGGGATCGTTGGACAAATGCTGCCGTTCGTCAGGCACGAGATCGTCGAAGAGCGCTCCGGCGCGATCGACGTGGGGCCTGAGCATCGCGATGAGCTCCTGCCCGTCGCGGAGACCGTGCAGCTGGGCGACATTGTCGATCGCCTCGGGCTGGCGCGGGATGAGATGCGTCTGTGCATCCTCCACCATCTGCACCCGATGCTCGATCGTCCGCAGCAAGCGATATGCATCGGCAAGTTCGATGGCCGTTTCTTCTTCGAGCCGACCGGCTGCCGTCAGCGCAGCGATCGCATCTAGCGTCGCCGGCACGCGAACGGTCGGGTCGCGGCCGCCGTGGATCATCTGCTGGATCTGCACGAAGAATTCGACCTCGCGAATCCCTCCGCGGCCGCGCTTGAGGTCGTATCCAGGACCGATGCTCGCAACCTGCGCGAAGTGGTCCCGGATCCGCGCCGAAATCTGCCGCACCTCGTCGATCACGCCGAAGTCCAGCGAACGCCGCCAGACAAAGGGCTGGATCGCCTCGAGGAACCGCTGCCCCAGCACGATATCCCCCGCCGCGGCCCGGGCGCGGATGAAGGCCGCGCGTTCCCACGGCAGCGCACTGGACTCGTAATGCGAGATCGCTGCGTGCACCGGCAGCACGATGGGGGTGACTTCAGGAGAAGGCCGCAGCCTCAGGTCGACCCGCTCGACGTAGCCATCGGCCGTCCTCTTCTGGAGAAGCTCGATGAGTCGGCGTCCGACTCGCACTGCCGCTTCACCCGGATCGTCACGGTCCCGCCGCGGTAGGGTTGCCGGATCGAAGAGCAGCAGCAGGTCGACGTCGGAGGAGTAGTTGAGCTCGTGACTGCCAAGCTTGCCCATCGCGATCACCGCAAAGCCAGCCGGCTCGGCGTCGGGCGATCGCTCTAGGATCGCGGTCGTCAGGGCTCTGTCGATGGACCGATCGGCGAAATCCGATAGCAGGCGCGTGGCCGATTCCAGCGAGAGCTCCCCGGCAAGATCGCCGAGTCCGACTG
>JBKPJK010000295.1:0-1059 GCA_046730635.1 Pseudomonadota bacterium
AGCCTGTGGGTCGTGCGGTCAGCCGAGATCGTCGCGAGCGATCCTGACGAGGCGGGTGAGCTCTTCGAGCCGGCGGAGAGCAAGATCTATCGGCACCCGACCTTCTACGACATTCCGGACGAGGTGAAGCACATATGACGCCGCGTTCCCCGGCGCAGGCCGGGGCCCAGGAGCGCGCAAGCGCTGCTGTCGCAGCGCCCTGGACCCCGGCCTCCGCCGGGGAGCAGCTCCCCTCCCGCACCGAATATCTGCTGCGCCTCGGCGACGATGCGTTGGTACTCGGTCAGCGCGTATCGGAGTGGTGCGGACACGGGCCGGTGCTCGAGGTGGACATCAGCCTCGCCAACCTTGCGCTCGATCTCGTCGGGCAGGCGAACCTGCTCCTCAACGAGGCGGGCGATGGGGATAAGCTCGCCTTCCACCGCGACGTGCTCGACTTCCGCAATTGCCTCCTGGTCGAGCAGCCGAACGGCGACTTCGCGCAGACCATTGCGCGGCATCTGCTCTACACGACCTGGCAGCACATGCTTCTCCAGCGGTTGCAAGAATCGTCGGACAAGTTTCTGTCGGAGTTCGCGCACAAAGCCGTGAAGGAGGTCGCCTACCACCGCGAACTTGCGAGTGAATGGACGGTCCGGCTCGGCGACGGGACGGAGGAAAGCGCTCGCCGAATGTCGGAGGGCCTGGAGTGGAATTGGCGCTTCGTGCCCGAATTGTTCGAGGTGGATGAAGCGCTCCAGGCGGCGATCGACGCGGGGACCGCGCCGGATCCGCGCGAGTTCGAGGACGAATATCGCTCAGCGATTTCCGCCGTTCTCGCCGAAGCGCAGCTCGAAGCTCCCGCGGACCAGCGGCCGATCCTCGGCGGCCGGCGCGGCCATCACAGCGAGCATCTCGGTCACCTGCTCGCCGTCATGCAGTTCCTGCCGCGCACCTATCCCGACGCGACCTGGTGATGAGCGTCCACTTCCACGCGCTGAAAGTCGCGGAGATCGTTCCCGAGACGACCGACGCGAGTTCGATCCGCTTCGAGATCCCGACCGAACTTCGCGAGGCTTT
>JBKPJK010000296.1:0-4278 GCA_046730635.1 Pseudomonadota bacterium
ACGCCTTCCCCATCATCTCGCTCAAGTTGATCATTCCGACCTGGCCGCCCATCCCGGGAATCTCGAACGGCGTCGAGGGCGCCTCGTGCACCTCGATTTCGACTTCGGCGGCATTGAGGCTGCCATCCCGATAGCGCTGGCGGAAGCTCTCGCGGGTCGCGGCGCTGGAGCCCTTGCCGGTCAGCGCATCGAGGAGCCGCTCCATCGCGGCTTCCTCGGCGCCGGCGCGAACGGCCTCGCGGCGGCGTTCGCGCTCCAGCCGGACCGCTTCCTCGACGAGGTCGCGGGCAATCTGCTCGACGTCGCGGCCGACGTAGCCGACCTCGGTGAACTTGGTCGCCTCGACCTTGACGAACGGAGCGTCGGCAAGCCTCGCGAGACGGCGGCTGATCTCGGTCTTTCCGCAGCCGGTCGGACCGATCATCAGGATGTTCTTGGGCGTGACCTCGTCGCGCAGCTCGGGGCCGAGCTGCTGGCGCCGCCAGCGGTTGCGCAGCGCAACGGCTACCGCGCGCTTGGCGTCGTCCTGCCCGATGATGTGGTCGTTCAACGCGGCGACGATCGCCTTCGGTGTGAGCTTTTCTTTCAGCACTTCGGAAGGCTCCCCGCCGCTCTGGGGAATGGAGGAATGATAGTTCATCTTGGAGATTATGTCGGGAGCGCTTGCACCCTCTTCAAGCGGTACAGCGGAAGGCCGAGAAGAACCGCTTGTGAACCGCCAGTATGCGGGCGATGTCTGCAGGCCGCGGGGTCGCGTCCCATTGATCGACCTCGAACGTTCCTCCGAGAAGGATGCCGTCCGGACGCGGGAACATGTATCCGTCGCCGAGGTAAGCGTAACGAACCTCGGGCTGCGGCTCGAGGATGGCGAGCTGGCCACGAACCGGGTGAAGGTCGGCGTCGCCGAAGAGGTCGCGACTGCCAAGCCCGGTGCAATTGAACACCAAGGCCTCAGGAAGAGCGGCAATGTCGCCGGGCGTTGCGAAGCGCCGCACCTCGATCTTCCCGCCGGCGATCTGCACGTCGCGGATCATCTGCCGGAGGTAGCGGCCGGTCTCCACATACATGGTGTCGTAGCGCAGGACGTTTTCGTCGGGGAAGGGGTGCTCGGCGACGGTGAGCGTGCGGTTGATCGGAGGAAAGGTCGCGATGACCTTCGCTTCGGGGCTTCCGTCCTTGACGTAGGTCGGCAGCCAGCGAACGCCGTAATCATCGCCGACCATGATCTGGAACCGTCGCCAGCTGTAGTCGAGCGCCCTGGCGAATTGCGTCATGAACTCAGGCGGAGCCGAGCCTTCGCGGAAGACTGCGAACGGGTGGAACTGACCGCCGGCGACGTTCGACGTCGTGTCCGGAGGCAAAGCGGCCGCATAGATCGTCACGGGGAAACCGGCTTCCTGGACAAGGCGTGCGGTGGACAGTCCGACGACGCCCGAACCCAGGACGGCCACCGGTCCCGCGTGGCCTTGCAGGCCGAGTTCGGTCGCCAGCTTCGAGGTCCCCCAGCTCAGCGTGATGCCGCCCCCGCCATGGCCGTAATTATGGACCAGGCGCTTGGTGCCGAGCTGCTCGGTCCGAACCACGAAGCCCTGCTTCCGATAGGGTCGAAGGCCGGCCATCGTCCGGATCACCCGGCTTTCGTCGACGAGCACGGGCGCAAGCGGCGTGCAGCCGGAATAGCTACGGCCGCTCGTCGTCGCGCAGCCGGAAAGCAGCGCGGCCGACCCGGCGGCGAAGGTTCGGCGGTCGAGCAGCACACCGGCAGCCTAGCCGGTTTGTGCTAGGCTTCAATCGTCTCGATCGTGACCCGGTCGTTCGTGAAGACGCAGACTTCCGATGCGATCTGCATCGCCTTGCGAGCGAGGATCTCGGGATCGGCCTCGTAATCGGCCAGGGCCTTGGCCGCCGACAAGGCGTAATTCCCGCCGGATCCGATCGCCGCGATCCCGCCTTCGGGCTCGAGCACGTCGCCGTTGCCGGTGAGGATCAGCATCTGCTCGGCGTCGGCCACGATCATCAGCGCTTCGAGATTGCGCAGATATTTGTCGGTGCGCCAGTCCTTGGCAAGCTCGACGGCCGCACGAAGCAGCTGCCCATTATATTGTTCGAGCTTCCGCTCGAGCCGTTCGAACAAGGTGAAAGCGTCGGCGGTCGCGCCGGCGAACCCGCCGATGACCTTGCCCTCGCCGATGCGGCGGACCTTCTTCGCGTTCGGCTTGATCACCGTATTGCCGAGGCTGACCTGTCCGTCCCCCGCGATGACGGTTTTCCCGCCCTTCTTCACCCCGATGATGGTTGTTCCGTGCCAACTGTCCAAATTCGTCTCCAATCTTGGAGATGAGGTGGGATGCGGCGGCTAGGGCTGCAAGTTGCGCTCGAAGCGGCGGTCGGGAATGAACCACATGAACGCGACAGCGACGTACACCAGGATCGAGATGATCGGCGAAACGAACGCAAGCGGAACGGCGACGACATAGCCTGCGAAGCTGATCCACTCCTTCGCTCCGGCCCCCAGGGCCCGCTTCACTCCGGAGCCGTCGCCTTCGGCGTTGATCAACGCCCGCTCGAGCAGGACGTAACAAATCGACGCCCCGACCAGCACGAGCCCGAACGAGGCAACCGGCCACGGCGTTGGACCCGCCTCATCGATCCAGCGGATCATCAAGGGAAACAGGGTGAGACAAAAGAGCAGCGCGTGGTTCGCCCACAGCACGGCACCGGTGATTCGCTTGGACGACTGCATCATGTGGTGGTGGTTGTTCCAATAGATCGCGACGTAGATGAATGCGAGGAGGTACGCCCCGAGGAGCGGAAGCACTTTCGTCAGCGCATCGAGCGTCGGCTGCTCGGGAAACTTCAGCTCCAGCACCATGATGGTGAGGACGATGGCGACGACGCCATCGGTCAGCGCGTTGAGGCGGTCGGGTTTCATCTAGTCGATCAACTGCTCGAAGCGTCTGTCCCGGACAAGCCTTAGCGCGCGACCGCGCCGATGAGGATGGCGATGACGCCGTCGGTTAAGCTGTCGAGCCGGTTTGTATTCATGGCCGGCGCCCCCACGCCGGCCTTCATTCAGCCGCAAAACGCTGCGTCAGGCAAGCTAGCGTTGCCGGACCTCCGCGTTGGGATCGACCTTCGCCTGCTCCTCGATCCACTTGATCAGTTCGTCGAGCTGGATGGCCTGCTCCGTTGCGGTGAGGGCGTCGGTGGGAGGAAGTCGAGCTTCGCCGGTGGCTTGAGCAGGGCTGCGGGGGGCTTCGGATAAGCCGGACACTGCCGAACTTCCGCGATCGCCGTAATTGGCTGCGGCGCCTGCAGCTTCGATGCGCAACCGCTCAGCGCGAGAACGAGCAGCGGCAAGGCGGGTCTCATAATCATTGACGGTCCTTCGGTTGATGGTGCGCTGTTCCAAGGCGACGCGCGCGGCTTTGGCGACGTCCGCGGCGCGGGCGGCGTCGGCGGCGGCGCGATAGTTTGCGACCGTGCCGGCGAACGCCGACTGCTCGCCACGGTACAGCTGTTCGAACTCCCCGCTCCGCTTCTTCCAATGCCCGGTCTCGCCCTTTTGGATCAGCAGCAGGATCACGAGGCAAAACGAACAGGCGAGCCCGGCGACGCCTTGCGGATTGAGCAGGCGCAAGATGCTCATGCGTTGTCCGCCTCGATCGATGCACCGTCACGTGAGGCGCTCATCTTCAGCCGGCCGACGGGACCGCCGGCGAGAAGCCCGACGATCACCACGATCATCGCGGCAATAAAGCCGCCGAGCGACCAGCCGAAGATCCCGACGATCCGATGTTCCTCGGTGGCGGGCCAGCCTCCCCACATGAGAAGGGCCACCATTGAGACGGCGCAAGCTCCGCAAAACATTCCGGCAGCAGCGGCCAGCAAGCCGTAGATGTAGCGCTGACCCTCCGCGAAGGTGCCAGGCGGTGGAAGTTGTCTCATCGGCATCCCTCCGATCTTCACCGATCCTCGCACTGACGACGTCATCGTATCTCGCCCATCCGGTTCGCTAGCCAGCCGTAGAGGAATGCCTCATTGGCGGGCCGGCGCTCGGCGAGGCGGAGGTAGCGCTCGCCTTGGAGCGCCTCGAGCGCCCTCAGGAGTACGGTCTCACCCTTGCTCTTCCCCCGCATGGTAAGGAATGCGTCGAGGGCAGCGAGGGTCTGCTCGCCGATCCGGCCGTCCGGAAGGAGGTCGGGATAGTCATGCCCATTGCGGTTCAGCGCAGTCAGAGCGCGCTGAAGGAAGGTGACTGCCACCGCGGGTCCCATG
>JBKPJK010000297.1:0-6181 GCA_046730635.1 Pseudomonadota bacterium
GCGTGATGCCCTACATCACGGCTTCGATCGTCATCCAGCTCGGCGCCACGCTCTACGGGCCGTGGCAGCAGCTGCGGAAGGAAGGCGAGACGGGCCGCAAGAAGCTGAACCAGTACACCCGTTACCTCACGGTCGCGATCACCTTGGTGCAAGGTTATCTCGCCGTCCGCGGTCTCGAGGCACAGGTCGCTCGGCAGGGTATCGCCGCGGTCGTTCAGCCTGGCTTGCTGTTCGAGATTGCCGGTACCGTCAGCCTCGTCGGCGGCACCTTGTTCCTAATGTGGATCGGCGAGCAGATCACGAGCCGCGGCATCGGCAACGGCGTGTCCCTGATCATCATGGCCGGCATCGTCGCTCGCTTGCCGCAGGCGATTGCCCAGTTGCTGGAAGGGAGCCGCACAGGCTCGCTCAGCCCGATCATCGTGATCGGGATCGTCGTTCTGGCTGCCGTGCTCATCCTCTTCATCTGCTTCATGGAGCGGGCTCAACGACGGGTGCTCATCCAATATCCCAAGCGCCAGACGGTGAGGGGCATGCAGCAGGAGCGCTCGCACCTGCCGATCAAGCTCAACACTGCCGGCGTGATCCCGCCGATCTTCGCTTCGTCTCTGCTGCTGATGCCGCTGACGGTGATTCAGTGGGCCGGCAATCGCGCGACGACGGAGGGCGGCGCGAGCGACTGGCTGATCACGATCAGCACGATGCTCCAGCACGGGTCGCCCGCCTATATGGCGCTTTACGGCATCGGCATCGTCTTCTTCACCTTCTTCTACACTGCCGTGCAGTTCAACAGCGAGGAGACGGCGGACAATCTGAAGCGCCACGGCGGCTTCATTCCGGGCATTCGCCCGGGCAAGGCGACGGAGCAATATTTCGATTATCTGCTCAACCGCATCACGGTTGTCGGGGCCGCATATCTGGCATTGATCTGCCTCGTTCCGGAGTTCCTGTCGGCGCAGGCCGGCCTCAATTTCCGCCTCGGCGGCACGAGCCTGCTGATCGTCGTCAACGTGACGATGGATACGGTGAGCCAGATCCAGAGCCACTTGATCGCGCACCAATATGGCGATCTCATCAAGAAGGCGAAGCTCAAGACCACGCCGCGTCGGCGCTAGTTCGCCCGCGTCTTTGAGGGGGAGAAGCGCTGCGCATGATGAATATCATTCTTCTCGGCCCACCGGGGGCCGGCAAGGGCACGCAGGCCGCGCGCCTTCAGGCGAACCGCGGCATGATCCAGCTGTCGACGGGCGACATGCTCCGTGAAGCCGTCGCCGCCGGGACGCCCGTCGGCCTGAAGGCCAAGGAAGTGATGGCGCGTGGCGAGCTGGTCAGCGACGCGATCGTCAGCGCCCTGATCGGCGAGCGGCTCGACGCCTCGGCGGACAAAGGCGCGATCTTCGACGGATTCCCACGGACCAAGCATCAGGCGGAAGCGCTCGAGATCCTTCTCGCGGAACGCGGTCGGCATCTCGATTATGTCATTGAGCTTGCCGTCGATGAAGACGAGCTGGTCAAACGCATCACCGGGCGCTTCACCTGCGCAGGGTGCGGGACCGGCTATCACGACACGTTTCGCCCGACCAAGGAGCCGGGCGTTTGCGACAATTGCGGGTCGACCGAGTTCAAGCGCCGACCCGACGACAATGAGCAAACGGTGCGCACGCGCATGGCGGAGTATCGCGCGAAGACCGCGCCGATCCTGCCTTATTACGAGGCCAAGGGACTTGTCCGCCGCGTCGACGGGATGCAGTCCGTCGACGAGGTCGCTGCGCAGATCGACTCGATTCTGGACGGCGCCGCCTAATTCGCGCTCGATCGCCGTTCCCGCGCTAGCCGCGCTCCAAGCTCACGAAGCGAAATGCCGGTCGGTCGTGCTCGGCTGGGTGGCTCTCGCTCCACACTTCCTGCCACTGCGCCGAATGCCTTGGATCCGGCATGCAAGTGTCGCCGGGGATGTCCGCGAGTATCTCGGTCAATTCGAGCCGATCGGCCCGGGGCAGGAACAAGGCGAAGATATCCGCACCGCCGATGACCGATACCGGCTCTCCCTTAGCGAGCTCGAGTGCGCTCTCGACGCTGTGGGCCTTCTCGGCTCCCATCGCGAACCAGTTTCGATCGCGGGTCAGCACGATATGCCGGCGTCCGGGCAACAGGCCCGGCAGGCTGTCGAAGGTCCTCCGACCCATCACCATCGCGCTCCCCATCGTCAGGGTCTTGAACCGCCTGAGATCGGCGGGAAGATGCCACGGGAGCTTGCCGCCGCGGCCGATAATCCCGTTCTGCGCGCGGGCAACGACGAGCGTGATCGGTGGTTTCGCCATTGCCGTTCCCTCTGGGCCTGTCGCGCGCCTGTGCCAAGCAGGCTATTGCGCTGCGCATGACAATTGGCTCCGCTTCGTTAGTCGAAGAACTCAGAAATTCGCTCGGTCCCAAGGCCGTCATTACCGATCCTCGCGAGCTCGAGCCGTGGGTGACCGATTGGCGCGGCCGCGTGCACGGCGCGGCCCCGGCGATGCTCGCGCCGGCTTCGACCGAAGAGGTCGTGCAAATTGTAAGGTCGGCGGCCGAACATCGCGTGCCGCTCGTCCCACAGGGGGGCAACACCGGCATGACCGCGGGTGCGACTCCTCCCGCCGACGGAAGCGCGATGCTCCTGTCGATGCGGCGGATGAACCGAATCCGTGCGATCAGCGCCGGCGATCGCCTCGCCGTAGCTGAGGCAGGTGTCGTCCTCGCGACCTTGAACGATGCCGTGCACGAGGTCGGCATGCGTTTCCCGCTGACGCTGGGAGCCCGCGGAAGCTGCACCATTGGGGGACTGACATCGACCAACGCCGGCGGGACTCAGGTTCTCAAGTTCGGCACGATGCGCTCCCTGGTCGCTGGTGTCGAAGCGGTGCTTCCCGACGGCAGCATCCACAACGGCCTGTCCGGTCTCAAGAAGGACAATCGCGGTTACAGCATCGACCAGCTTCTGATCGGCGCGGAAGGCACGCTCGGCGTGGTCACCGCCGTGGCCCTGCGATTGGTTCCGGCGGTGGCGGCGCGGGTGGTTGCCTGGGCAGGCGTCGACGACCCTCGTCGCGCCCTCGATCTGCTCCGCTTCCTGGAGGAGCGTACGCAGAGCATCGAGGGCTTCGAGCTCGTCCCGCAAGACTCGCTGCAGCTCGTTCTGAAGCACGTCCCAGGAACCAGACCACCTTTGTCCGGTGCACACAAATGGCACGTGCTGATCGAGGCAACGACGCCGGAGGCAGGCAGCAACATCAGCAACGAAATCGAACGCTTGCTCGGTCTTGCGCTCAACCAGGAAATCATCGGCGACGCAGTGATCGCCTCGAGCGAGGCGCAGGCCGAGGCATTCTGGAAGATCCGCGATTCCATTTCCGAGGCCGAGCGGGCGGAAGGCCAAACGCTTGCCCACGACATCTCCGTTCCCGTTGCCGACATGCCGCGCTTCATCATGGATGCGTCCGAGCAGGTGGAACGCGCTTTCCTCGGGGTGATCGCCAGCGGCTTCGGTCACCTGGGCGATGGGAACATCCACTTCCACGTTCGGGCCGGCAGTCACGCGGCGCCCGCTTGGTACGAAGCCGAAGGGGCGGCCATCACCCGTTTCGTCGACGACCTCGTCACTGCGGCCGGCGGCTCGATCTCTGCGGAACATGGCATCGGTCAACTCAAGCGAGCCGAGTTCGCGCGTCTCGCCGAGCCAGGCCGCTTGCACGCATTGCGCGCCATCAAGCAGGCGCTCGATCCGCTCGGCATCATGAATCCAGGCAAACTGGTTCCGTAGTTGGCGGGCCTGTATCTGGTCGGCACTTAGATCATTGGAAGATCAGTGCGTAGGCCGCTTTATCCGGATCTGGGTCACTTCCCGTCGTTAGACGTCTCGCTCCGAGCCATAGCGCAAAGCTCACGGTTGGCGGGGTGGTCAGATTGGCCCGCTCCGCCGAGACAACTTTCGTAATTTGAGATGCCCCGTCCATTTTTTCGCGGTTGTCGAACTTGCGGCACGCTTCCTTCGCGCGAGCTGCCAATGTAGAGTCAACTTTCCACCCCCGCGCCATAGCGGAGCCCGTTTCCAGGCAGGTGGCTGGTCGCAGGGGTCTCAAATTTCGATCTTGCCGCCGGGGAACTCTGCAGCGACCCTTCTGTTTAGACTTGCATGTGTGGGCATATTGCCCCGACCTAGGGCAGAGACCACGCGCGAGGCGGCCGGGCTTTAGGTCTCCCGGTCGCTTCTGCTTTCCTCATTTAAAAACCGGGTGAAGTGACGTTAAGCCGGCAAACATATGGTGGCGACCGCCGAAACGCGAGCAAGGTTCGTCCGCTGTTGCTCGTCCTCTTCCTGACAGTAGCGTGTCCGCTTATCGGGTATTTCGTTCTCGCTCCAATCCTTGCCCCTTAGATCCGGCAAGGATCGGGTCGCCTCTACCTTTGCAGCAAGCCGGCAGCCCGGAGCGCGTCCTCGATCGTTTTCTGAATGCCGCCGCCCGACGGCAACCGCCGGGTGGCGTGACGCCGCGCGGGCGCATGTGCAGCTTCGTTGAACGGCGGGTGATCCTGCTCCCGGGCGGGCTTTGAAGTCGCCGCACGCGCGGCCTTCCGGCTAACCGCGGCGATACCCCAGAACCGGAGGCTGTGTTGCGTTGACGAAATTCCGGTTTCCAGCATGTAGGGGCCCGGCGTCTCGCCACCATCGCCATCCAGCGCGCTCAGCGGCGTGCCATGGCCGGCGCCTGTGATCGCATATTCCTCGATCACCGGGCGGCCGTCGGAATCGCGCCAGACCCGGTGGGGATAGCCCGCGACGCGGCCGGTGTCGGGCCTGGCGTCGGCCACGCCATGAAGCGCCCGCCATTGATCGACGAGGGCCGTCGCGTTGCTGCTGTCCACGATCATGTCGCCGGTCCCGTGCCATACCGACAATGTCGGCCACGGGCCGCCGTGCGTCGACGCGCCCGTCACCAAGGCGGCGAGCGCCTCGCCCGACATCACGCCGTGGCCGCGCATTCGATCGAACGCTTCCGGGACCGAATGAGCGGTGCCGAAGGGCAAGCCGGCAATCACCGCTCCGCCGGCGAAGACGTCGGGGTAGGTCGCGAGCATCACCGCGGCCATCGCCCCGCCCGCCGAGAGCCCGGTGACGAAAACACGCGCCGGATCGGTGCCGTGACGGACCTGCATCGCCGTCACCATCTGACGGATTGAAAGCGCCTCGCCGGCGCCCCTGCGGGCATCCTGCGGGCGGTACCAGTTGAAGCAGAGATTGGGATTGTTGGCGCGCTGCTGCTCCGGAAACAAAACCGCGAAACCGTGCTCTTCGGCGGCGGCCGACCAGCCCGAGCCGTGGTCATATCCCCGCGCGTTCTGAGTGCAGCCGTGGAGCACGACTACCAAAGGGGCCCCCTTGGGGAGGCCTTCGGGCACATAGGTCCAGGCGTCGAGACGCCCCGGATTGGAACCGAAGCCGTGGAAGGGCTCGAGGCGACCGTCGTTGGGTGCCATTCCGAGCGGTCGCTGACGGAGCGCGCCGAGGCGGCTGATGGTGTCGTGAAGGCCGCGCATACGTAATCTCCTGCCAGGCCGTCGTCGGCCCGGCGCAATAAATAGGGGCTATGTTGCGGTGCACAATGACTTTGGGGCCCAGGTAATCCGCGGGACCCCGGGAAGGCTAACTCGGATATCAGCGTTCAGGGGGGTGCTCACCCCGATTGTGGCTGCGACCCGCGAGATCTAAATCCGCCTTGTCGTGAAAGTTCCAGCGGGAAATCTTCTCACTCATCCGACGGAATGGGCGCGCGGATGCCGCATCGAAGCAGCACGTGCCATTCATCCTTTGACGAAGGCATTTCTCTTAGAGTTGGCGGCTCAACTCGAAAACGTTGCCGGAAAGGCTGTGTACCTGGATCCCGACGACACCGACTTACAGCAAGCTGTCGCAGATCGCCTTGCCGAACTTGCCGCCCGAAAAAGAGATTGGACGCGGCAAGCGTAACGTCTCCTCTCGACCCGAAACTGACGTTCGCTAAGGGGTCAGGAGCACCGCGAAACCTCGGTTCAGCGCTAGACACGCGGAACGTCCAAAAGCGGCCCATGTCACACCGCTAGCGGACAAGAAAAAGGGGCGGCTCCGATACTCCCGAGGAGACTACGGAACCGCCCGCTCGTTTACTGA
>JBKPJK010000298.1:0-3176 GCA_046730635.1 Pseudomonadota bacterium
GCTTTGCACTGGTCGCCATCACCGGGAACATCTTCGAAGGCCTGTGGTACGCCGTCGTCTTCACGGCGATTTCGGTCGTGGTGTCACTGTTCTTCCTCAAGGAAACCGCCGGCCGCCGTCTCGAAGACGTCTAGAATATCAAAGCAGATGTTTGGCCTGCTTCAGGACCATCCCGCACGCCTGTGATTTCAGATGAGGCTGCAGGCCCGCGATGGACATCGGCTTGCTGCCCCCAAGGATCTGGCCCGAGGCGCCCGCGGCAAAGTCGTGCGACGATTTGACGTGCGGCTTGTGCTCAAGCTTTGTGAGGACGGACTCTGCGCTGCTGCTGCTCACCAGCTGGTTCTTCATGCAATATTGAAGCACTCCGGCGGCATTGCCGGCACTCATCGAGCTGACGTTCGGCAAGCCCGAGACCATCGACGGGAGCGACATCTGGGCCGTCGCGGTCCCGGTAGCACCAACCCACATCATCACTGCGCACGCGGCTCTCAGCATCGTCACGATCCTTTCGGACGAAGGACTAAGGTTTGAGGGAAGGCGCGTGTATCCGGATGAGTCCCGAAGCGGCTAGGGCACCCAGTGAATGTCGATCGGCTGCTCCGCTTCGGCAAGCACCCGGCCGATCGGGAGCTTTGAACTCTGACCGTCGGCGATCGCCTGTTCGAGCACTTCGCGCTTCTTTGCGCCGGTGATGGTGATCAGGACGGTTCGCGCCGACAGGATCGAGGCGCGCGTGAGTGTCACTCGGGGCACCGCCCCGTCGGACGGCATCGGTTCTGGCATCACACCGACCGCGCGCCTGGCCTTGGGAGCCTCCAGTGCATCCTGGAGGTCGGGGCCGGCAAAGATCGAAGCGGTATGCCCGTCCTCGCCCATCCCGAGCCATACTAGGTCCGGCGGCCACGGCAGGTCCTGCAGCCGCGCATCGGCCGAGTTTCCCGCAAGCCTGTAATCGGCGATCTCCGTAGCAATCGGCACGACCCGCGCGCCTAAAGGAAGGAAAGTCCTCGCGATTTCGCGGACGTTCGACTGATCGCTGTCCATCGGCACCAGCCGGTCGTCCGTCGGAATGATCGTCACCCGCTTCCATGGCAGTTTCTGCGCCGCAAGTTTTGCAAAGATCGCCGGGCCGGTCTTCCCACCCGGCACCGCGATCAGGGACGCGTTGCGGGCCTCGACGGCGCTGTCGACGATGAACCCGACGTCGCCGGCAACGGCATCCGCCAGCTCGTCCAGGGTATCATATTCCCACCATTCCGCTTCGATCATGTGATTCCCTTTGGCTTACCGCGGCGGTCGTTGCGCGTATCCGAACCATCCTGCAACCGGTTGTCCGCTTCGGTTCACCGCAGGACGAAAGCGAAGCCGGTCGTGCGCCATGTCGCACATGACGGCGTCAATGACTGGGACGCCGGTGCCGCGAAGGACGTTGCACTCGCTGACAAAGCCCTGCGGGTTGACCCGAAGCCGAAGAAATACCGGCAGTCCCGCGGGCCACTGCTCGAGCATCCCCCGCGGAAAATCCCGTCCCGTCAGCACCGGCGTCACGAGATGCGGCGGTTCGAAGATGCCGTTATCGCCACCGCCGCCTGGGCCGTTGCCGGCGCCTCCGTTTCCCGTGCCGTTGCCGACGCCGCCTGCGCCCGTTCCCGGACCCCTCACGTCGGAAGCTCCCTGCGTCGGCGAAGTCCCTTGCCGCGGTGTCTCGCTCGCGGCGATCTGCTGCACCGGCGGAGTGACGACCTCAGGCTTTGGAGCCGCGACCGGCGTAGCTTCGCTCTTGATGTTCTTGGGCGCCGATCCGCCTTCCTTGTTCTTCGGCTTGGGCTGCTGCGTCTGTACAGGCGGCGGAGGGGGTGGCGGAACCTCGGTCAGATCGATGACGCGAAGCACGCTCTGCGCGTCCGTAAGATCGATCTTTCCGGACATGTGCAACAAGGCGAACAGCAACAAGGCGTGGATCGCGATCACCGCGGCGATCGCGCCTCCCTTGTCGCGGTTGTTGAGATTCGCCCGGTACATGCCCGGTCAACGCTTATGCTCTCACGCGCGTTGCTGAACCGTGAAGGACTGGCGCCGGACGCGGGGGGATTGGCGTCCGGCGCACACGCATTCGAACAATTACTAACGGCTGGATGCTGCCTTGCGGCCGCCTCCGTGACTCGCTTTTCCGCCCTTGCTCGCGATCTCACGCTGCTTCGCAGGATCCATCGCCGCGAAGCCGCGTTTGGAGCCGCCCGTCCTGGTCGTCGGCATTCTCGAATCTCCTCCTGAATGCATCGCGGCAACGCACTTTTTCTGTCGCGGTTCACAATGCTGATCGAGGTTAGAAACTGCAGTAGCCAGTGCTGTTAGACACCCCGTAGCCGAGATGAATTCAATGCGCCGATGGAACCCGACGGACGTTGGACAATTAAGGCGCGCGACAAAGGAACTCGACGGTCGTCGAGGTCCGCGGTCAACCTCGATTTGGGGGCGTAATGCGGCGAGTGAATACCGCACTGCTGAACGTGATTGCCGTCGTTGCCTGCGTCGGACTGCAGGCATGTAACAAGAACCAACCAGGATCCTCGTCCGAACCTGTCCCGTCTGGACAGCTGCCGAACGGCCCGCATGCATTGCCAGACCGCGCTGCATCGCCGCCTGACGACGGCAATTGGGTAATGCCGGGCAAGGATTACGGATCGACCCGCTTCTCAGGCCTCAATCAAATCACACCGGCAAACGTCGGAAAACTGGTGCCACAGTTCACGTTTTCGACCGCGACGACGCATGGCTACGAAGCGCCCCCGCTCGTCGTGAACGGCACGATGTATCTCATCACGCCCTATCCCAACGATCTTTACGCGCTGGACCTCACCAAACCGGGCGCTCCGCAGAAGTGGGTGTTCAAGCCGAAGCCCGCAGCGGCGTCACAGGGCGTGGCCTGTTGCGGCACCGTCAATCGCGGCGCGGTGTATGACGCCGGCAAGATCATCTTCAACACGCTCGACGGCCAGACGATCGCTGTCGACGCCAACAGCGGGCAGCAGGTTTGGCGGACGCAGCTCGGCAACATCCAAAAGGGTGAGACCCTGACGATGGCGCCGCTCGTGGCTAACGGCAAAGTGCTGGTCGGCAATTCGGGTGGCGAGATGGGCGTTCGCGGCTGGCTCGCAGCGCTCGACGAAGGG
>JBKPJK010000299.1:0-1023 GCA_046730635.1 Pseudomonadota bacterium
CGGCCGATCGGATTTCCGTAATTCCCGTCGTGAGTCACGATCGCGACGCCGACGGACGAGCCCTCGTTCACCGGCTTCAACACGAAGGGCCGATGCATCGGGTCTTCCTGGAACAGGCTTTGGCTATCGACGACCTTGCCCGCCGGCATGCGGATGCCGTGCGGTACGAGCACCATCTTCGTGAGCTCCTTGTCGATGGCGATGACCGAAGTCTCGAGCCCACTATGCGTATAGCGCACGCCCATCAGGTCCATCATGCCCTGGACCGTTCCGTCCTCTCCGGGCGTACCGTGGAGCGCATTAAACACGACGTCGGGCTTCAGCTCGGCGAGACGGCGGGCGACCTCGCGGTCCATGTCGAGCTCGGTGACGTTCGACCAGCCGCGCTCGCGCAGCGCAGCGGCGACGCCTTTCCCGCTGGTCAATGAGACCTCGCGCTCTGAGGACCAGCCCCCCATCAGGACGACGACGTGGAGATTCTTGTTCATGCGTTGCCGACCCGCTGGATTTCCCATTCGAGGCTGATGTGGGTTTTCGCCTCGACGCGGCGCCGGACCTCTTCTCCCAGCGCCTCGATTTCGGCGCTTGTCGCGCTACCGAGGTTGAGCAGGAAGTTGCAATGCTTTTCCGACACTTGGGCATCGCCCCGAGTGAGGCCGCGGCAGCCTGCCGCATCGATCAGCGCCCAGGCCTTGTGGCCGTGGGGATTCTTGAACGTCGACCCGCCCGTTCGGCTGCGCAGCGGCTGCGATTCCTCGCGCGCCCGGGCGATCGCGTCCATCTCCGCGCCGATCGCTTCCGGGTCGCCCGGCTCGCCGCGAAACGTGGCTTCGATGACGACTGCCCCGGCCGGAACTTCGCTGTGGCGGTAGGTGTAGCCGAGCTTTTCCAGCGGCCATTCGACGAGCTCGCCCGAGCGGAGCACGAGCCGCGCGGAGACGAGGATGTCCTGGACCTCGCGACCGTAGGCACCCCCGTTCATGCGGACGAAGCCGCCAACCGTGCCGGGAATGCCGCGAAGGA
>JBKPJK010000300.1:0-1820 GCA_046730635.1 Pseudomonadota bacterium
GCGCAGTGGGTTGGTTCATGGTCATGTCCGGCCTCGAGGGGCGCACGGAGGTCAGTCCGTACCGGCTGTCCGCACACCTTCTCTTCGCATTGTTTCTATTTGGCGCGCTGATCTGGACGGCTCTCGACCTGCGCAGACTCGCCAAAGATCCGGATGTACCTGCATCCCGCCTGACGTCTTGGGGTGCACTGGCGATCGGAGTCTTGTTCATACAGCTGATGCTGGGCGCGTGGGTGGCCGGGTTTCGCGCCGGCTACGTCTCCAACAGCTGGCCCGAGATGAACGGCCGTTTCTTTCCCGAAGGCGTAGACTGGTCCCGAGGGATCGGCTTCGCCATCACGCACGATCCGTTCCTGCTCCATTTCATGCACCGCTGGTGGGCATGGGTGGTGGTGGGGGTCCTCGTCCTGTTCGCCCGGAAGGTGCGCAAGTTCGAAGGTGCGCGCCCTGCCTCGATCGCGATTCATTCCGCTTTCGGAACCCAGATCATCCTCGGCATCCTCACCGTCCTGTCCGGCGTCGCAATTTGGCTGGCCGTTCTTCACCAGGCGACAGGTGCTCTTTTGGTCGCTGCAACGGTATGGGGAGCGCATGAGATCGGGCGACGTTCGGCATGAGCGTCGTGTCCGTCTACGTCCTGTTCGCAAGCAGCGAGGAAGCCGAGCGCATCGGGCGCATCGTGGTTGAGGAGCGCCTCGCCGCCTGCATCAACATCTTCGGACCGGTTCGTTCGATCTACCGGTGGGACAGCGCAATCGAGTCAACAGAAGAAGTCGCGGCGATCCTCAAGGCTTCCGACGCTGAGGCGGACGCGCTGATAACGCGCATTGCCGGCCTGCACAGCTACGAGGTTCCCTGCATCGCCACATGGCCCATCGACAAGGTTCTTGGCGCTTACGCCGATTGGGTCGAGACGAGCGTCGGTTAGTCCCCGCTAGAACGACCGCCGTTCCAAATAGAGATAAGCGGGATCGAACTCGGCCACGGCTGCGACCGCGCGACGATCGAGCAATTTGAGATGCTTGTTCTCGAACTCCACGAGTCCGCGGCGCCTCAGTTCCTGGATAGTTCGGTTCGCGTGGACCACCGTGAGGCCCAGGCACTCGGCGAGCTCGCGCTGAGTGAGCGGAAGCTCGTAAGAATTCCCCTGAGTACGCCCCACGAGCTCGAGCCGCGCGTAAAGCTCGCAGAACAGATGCGCCATGCGCGAGATCGCGGAGCGCCGACCGAGCGACAGCGCAGACTCGCGATGGATCGCCGCGTCGATATTGGTCGAGTACCAGTAAATGCGGCCAATCCGCGGATGGCGCAGGGTCAGTTCTAGCAGCCGTTCGTGCGGAACGACGGCGACTGTGCATTCGGTCAGAGCCAGAACGTCGTGGTCGAGCCGCTTGAGCGTGAATCCATGAAGATCCGGAAAGTCGCCCGGAATGTGCAGCTCGGTGATCTGGCGCTCCCCGCTCTCGAGGTCTTTGCTGCGCGCCATCCAGCCCTCGAGCAGCATCAGGCTCTGACTAAGCTCGGCGCCCGAGTGAACGATCACTTCGTTCGCGTGGAACCTGCGGGTCTCTGCGACGACATTGCGGATCGCCCGCTCTTCTTCGGGGCTGAGGTCGGTCCGCTTACGCAACTGCTTCAGATGAACACTGATCATGGGCGCGCATTTGTGCAACGGGTTTAGCGAAACGCTGTTAACCTATGTTACATGCATACACCAATTCGAAAATCATTTGATTACAAGAGGAAAGCCCACCCTACCTGTAACACAGGTGAATCCGATCGGTGCGATCCTGTGCTAAATGCGCGAACAAGTACGGGGG
>JBKPJK010000301.1:0-8322 GCA_046730635.1 Pseudomonadota bacterium
CCGCGGCATCGGCCTCGTCGACGCGATTGCGCTCGATATTGGCGTCAGCTCGATGCAGCTCGACCGCGCCGATCGCGGCTTCTCTTTCCAGGCGGACGGCCCGCTCGACATGCGCATGAGCAAGTCGGGTCTCACCTCCGCCGAGTTCCTGAATTCGGCCGAGGAGGCCGACATTGCCCGGGTCCTGCGCGACTATGGGGAGGAGCCGCGCGCCCGGGCAATTGCCCGTGCCATCGTTGCCGCACGTCCTGTGGAGCGCACCGCCGAGCTCGCCGCGATCGTTCGTCGCGCGGCCGGATTCCGTGCCGGCCAGAAGAGCGACCCGGCGACGCGCACGTTCCAGGCCATTCGCATTCATTTGAACGCCGAGCTCGATGAGCTCGAGCAAGGGCTGGCTGCGGCCGAACGTTCCCTGCGCCCTGGCGGACGTTTGGCCGTAGTCACCTTCCACAGCCTCGAAGATCGGATCGTGAAGCGCTTCTTCCGCGAACGCAGCGGAGGAACGCCGGCCGGTTCGCGCCACCGTCCTGTGCAGACCGATCCGCGCCTACCGACGTTCGAGCGGGTCGCGAAACCAGTGTCCCCGACGGAGCGCGAGCTGGCCGCGAACCCGCGTGCCCGATCGGCACGCCTCAGGAGCGCCACCCGAACCTCCGCCCCAGCATGGAAGGGAACGTTGCAATGAGCGTGCGCAACTTCGGTTCGCTAGCCATGGTCGCAACATGTGCGGGAGCAGCGCTGGGCTGCTACCTCGTGTCCCTGCGCGTCGCCTCGGAGCGCGCACAGCTGGAGGATGTCGAAACCCGGATCGTCCTCGCCCAGCGCGACCTGCGCGTGGTGCAGACCGAGATCGGCACGAGGGCGCGACTGTCGCAGCTCGAGCGCTGGAACGCCAAGGTGCTCGCGCTCTCGGCTCCGGCGGCCGATCAATTCCTGACCGGCAGCTTCGAGCTCGCGCGGCTTGCCCAGCCGCAGCACAAGGTCGAGTTCAACGCGCCGGTGGTGCTGGCGTCCGCGCCGGCCCCTGAGGCGAAGAAACCGCCGATCGGCGAACCGGAGGCCGACGACGCAAGCGCGCCTGCGCCGGTCGACCTCCTTCGCCAGGCAAGTTTGAAAACCGGGACGCGCGAGGTCCCGTCGGAGCCAGTCGCCACTTCGCCCCATATGGCGACCGGGTCCAAGTCCACGCTTTCGCCGGCTACAGCGGCCAAACCGGCGCAAAAGAAAGCGGTGGATAAGCCGGGCCTCGCGGCCGCCCATCCTGGGAAAACGGTGGATAAACCGGCTCTTGCGAGCCCGAAGCCGGTGACAAAGCCGATCCGCCTTGCGAAGGTCGATCCGCTTGCTCCGCTACCGGACAAGCATTCGCCCAAGTCTGTTTCAAAACCTTCCAAGGACCTGCATCCCGGCCGATGAACGCACCGTCGCCCGCTCTCGTCGCGCCCCGGCCCGAGCGGCTCCGACTTGTCGGGCAGCGCCGCCAAATCCTTGCGCTGATGCATCAGCGGCTGATGTTCGGAATGCTGGTCTATGCCGGCGTGATCGCGATCGTTGCGCTTCGCATTCTCTACCTCGCGGCATTCGGCGATCATGCGGGACGCAAGGAAGGCCTGACCCAGCTCATTCCGGACCGGGGCGATATCGTCGACCGGGACGGCGAGCCGCTTGCGCGAACGATCGACGCCTGGACCATCGCGATCCACCCGACGAAGGTGATCGGGGACAAATTGGCGCTGGCGCGCTCGCTCGCGCGGCTGATGCCCGAGCATAGCGAGGCCGAATATTTCGGCATGCTGAGGTCGGGGAAGCCGTTCTTCTATCTTCGACGCCGCGCATCCCCCGCGCTCGTCGAGGCGGTCAACGCGCTCGGTGAGCCGGGCCTGGCGATCGAGCGCGAGCCCGACCGGCTCTATCCTCAAACGAGCCTTGCTGCCCATGTGCTCGGCTTCACCGATATCGACGGTCACGGCGCAGCAGGCGTGGAACGGGCCTTCGACAAATATCTTTCGGATCCGGCGACGCGCGGCCAGCCGTTGCAGCTGTCGATCTCGAGCAAGATCCAGCAGGCGCTCGAGCACGAGCTCGGCGATGCCATGGCGCAGTTCTCGGCCATCGGCGCCGCGGGCGTCGTAATGGACGTGCACACTGGTGAGGTCCTCGCGATGACCTCCATGCCGACGATCAACCCGAATGCCCCAGGGCAGGGCACGCCCGAAGCGCACTTCAACCGGGCGACGCTCGGCGTCTTCGAGCTCGGTTCGACCTTCAAGCCCTTCACCGTGGCGATGGCCATGGACGCGGGCGTCATCAAGTCGGTCGGCCAAGTCTACAACTGCCCCAACGCACTGCCGGTCTACGGTCACATCATCCACGATACCCATCCGTTCGGTCGCGCCTGCACCGTGTCCGAGATCATGATGGAAAGCTCGAACATCGGCACTGCCCAGATCGCCGACCAGGTCGGAAAGCAGCGCCAGCAGGCTTTCCTCAAGAAAATGGGTTTCCTCGACAAGGTCGAGATCGAGCTCAAGGAACGCGGTCGTGCATTGAACCCCGGATCGCGCTGGGGTCCGTTCGAGACGATGACGATCGGGTTCGGCCAGGGCATCGCGGTCGCCCCGCTGCAGCTGGCCATGGGCTATGCGACCTTGTTCGACAACGGCGTCTACCACGCGCCTACCATCCTCAAGCGCGGGCCCAACAACCCGCTTCCGCGAGGACGCCGCGTGTTCTCCGAAGACACCAGCTACAAGATGCGCTCGCTGCTCCGCCTCGTCGTGATGAAGGGCACCGGCAAGAAGGCGGACGCGCCGGGCTACCGGATCGGCGGGAAGACCGGGACCGCGCAAAAGCTGATCAACGGGCACTACAGCCAGACCATCAACATCACGAGTTTCGCGGGTGTGTTCCCGATGGATGACCCGCGCTATGTGATCGTCGTGATGCTCGACGAACCTCATGCCACCAAGGACACTTACGGTTTCACGACCGCGGGCTGGAATGTCGCGCCGGTCGTAAGCCGCACGGTCAGCCGGATCGCGCCGATGCTTGGCGTGGCGCCGGACATGAACCGCGAACCGAATATGGGCGAGGTCTTGCCCTTCGTTCACGAAACGAAGGAGTAATTCGAGGTGCGCCTGTCCGACATCGCGGACACCGACAGCGATTCCGAAGTGACGGGCTTCGCGATCGACCATCGCAAGGTGGCGCGCGGCAGCGTGTTCGGAGCCTTCAAGGGTGCCGTGTTCAACGGCGAGGATTTCATCGACCAGGCGGTCGATCGCGGTGCGGTGGCGGTCGTAGCTCGGCCCGCGGCGGCGGTGACTCGCGTCCCGCATCTTGCGGACCCCGAGCCGCGGCGATTGTTCGCCGACCTCGCTGCGAAATTCTATGCGCCGTATCCGGAGACGGTGGTCGCCGTGACCGGCACCAACGGTAAGACCTCGACCGTCGAGATGACGCGCCAGATCTGGCGCATGCTCGGCCATCGCTCCGCATCGATCGGCACTCTTGGAGTGACCACCTCCGACGACCAGGTGAAGACGGGCCTTACGACGCCTGACATCGTCACTTTCCTCAACAATATGGCCGGGCTCAAGCGGATGGGCACGACCCATGTCGCATACGAAGCGTCGAGCCACGGCCTCGACCAACATCGCGCCGAGGGCGTGCCGCTGGCTGCGGCCGCGTTCACGAACTTCAGCCGCGATCATCTCGATTATCACGGCACGATGGACGAATATTTCGAAGCGAAGATGCGGCTGTTCGAGCGAGTGCTGCCGACCGGAAGGCCGGCGGTCATATGGACCGACGATCCCAAATCCGACGAGGTCATCGAACGCGCTACCGCTGCCGGCCATGAGCTGGTGACCGTCGGCCGAAAGGGCGACGCGATCAGGCTGGTCGAACAGACGCCCACCGCGCTTGGCCAGACGCTGATCCTGGAACATGCGGGCAAGCCGCATCGCCTCGCGCTTCCGCTGATCGGCGCCTACCAGGCGTCGAACGTCCTGATTGCGGCAGGCCTCGTGCTCGCGACCGGCGGCGACTGGAACGCGACCTACTCGGCGATGCAGCGCGTCGCGCCGGTGCGGGGTCGCCTCGAGCGGGCGGTCATCAGCCGCGCCGGAGTTCCCGTCTATATCGACTATGCGCACACGCCGGACGCGCTGGAAGCAGCGATCGCCGCGCTTCGGCTTCACGTTGAAGGGCGGCTCATCACCGTGTTCGGCGCCGGCGGTGACCGCGACCAGGGCAAGCGGCCACAGATGGGTGCGGTGGCCTCGCGCCTGTCGGACGTGGTGATCGTCACCGACGACAACCCGCGCAGCGAGGACCCCGCCCTGATCCGTTCTGCGATCATGGCGGGGGCGCCTGGCGCCACCGAAGTCGGCGGACGACGCGAGGCCATCGCCGAAGCGATCCGCATCGCCCGAGCCGGGGACATCGTGCTCGTCGCCGGCAAGGGTCACGAGACCGGCCAGATCGTCGGTGACCGGGTTCTTCCGTTCGACGATGCGCTGGTGGCGCGGGAGTGCGCCGCGTGAGCGCCCTTTGGACTAGCGAAGAGATCGCCGTTGCGACCGGCGGCCGCGCAAGCGCTGCCTTCGACGTCACCGGCGTGACCTTCGACAGCCGCGAGGTCGGCCCCGGCGACCTGTTCGTTGCCATGCCCGGCACCGTCCATGACGGTCACAAGTTCGTCGATGCGGCATTCGAAGCCGGCGCGTCGGGTGCGATCGTCTCGCAGCCGGTCAACGGGCCGCATGTGCTCGTCGAAGATACGTTCGCGGCGCTCCAGGCGCTCGGCCGTGCTTCGCGCGAGCGCAGCCGAGCGACGATCGTCGGAGTGACCGGTTCGGTTGGAAAGACCAGCACCAAGGAAGCGCTCTACGCCGCGCTCGACCGCAACCGGCCCGGCAAGGTCCATCGTTCGGTGAAAAGCTACAACAACCACACGGGCGTACCGCTCAGCCTCTCGCGAATGCCGCGCGATGCCGACTTCGCGGTGCTCGAGATGGGGATGAACAACAAGGGCGAGATCGGCGCGCTGACGCGTCAGGTCCGGCCCCATGTCGCAGTCATCACCTCGATTGCGCCCGCGCACATCGAAAATCTCGGATCGATGGAGGCGATTGCCGACGCCAAGGCGGAAATCTTCGAAGGGCTCGAGCGCGGCGGCACCGCGATCGTCCCCAACGACACGCCTTACCGCGATCGGCTCGTGCGAGCGGCGCGAAGGCACGCGGATTCGATCATCACCTTCGGCGGCGGCGACGCGGACGTACATGCCGTGCACGCAGTGACGGCCGAAGGCGGGGGCAGCCTGATCAGCGCTGCTTTGCTCGAAAGCGAGCTCACCTTCACCATTTCGCAGCGCGGCGAGCATTGGGTCGGCAATTCGCTGGCGGTGCTCGCGGCCGTCGAGGCGGTCGGTGCGGACGTGGCGGTCGCCGGCCTGGCGCTTGCGGACCTCGGTGGCCTCAAGGGCCGCGGGGAGCGCCATGTCGTCGAGATCGAAGGCGGCGAGCTGCTCCTGATCGACGAGAGCTACAACGCCAATCCGGCGTCCATGGCGGCAACGCTCAAGAGCCTTGGCGAGGAAAGCGAAGTCACCCGCCGCATCGCGGTCCTCGGTCCCATGCGCGAGCTCGGCGAACATAGCGCGAAGCTCCACGCGGATCTCGCCCCGGCAGTGCGCGATGCGCACGTCGACCAGCTCATCCTGATCGGCGATGAAATGCGTCCGCTTGCGGAGCAGGTCATCGGCAATATTTCCCTCGACCTCGTATCCAGCGTCGAGGAAGCGACCGAAGCTCTCCGCCGCATCGTCCGGCCCGGCGACGCGGTGCTGGTCAAAGCATCGAATTCGGTAGGTCTCGCAAAGCTCGTCGAGAGCATGGCAAAGGAAGCGGCATGCTCTACCTGATCGCCGAGCAGCTCGGCTTCCCCGGAGTCCTGAACCTCATCCGTTACATCAGCTTCCGGGCAGGCGCCGCGAGCGCGACTGCCTTGGTGATCGGCCTGCTGCTCGGACCGTGGTTCATCAGCTGGCTGCGCAAGACGCAGGGCAAGGGCCAGCCCATCCGCACCGACGGACCGCAGAGCCACCTCGCCAAGCGCGGCACGCCGACGATGGGCGGCCTGCTGATCCTGACCTCGGTGATGATCTCCGTCCTCCTTTGGATGGACCTCACCAATCCGTATGTCTGGGCCTGCCTGATCGTGACCGCGGGTTTCGGAGCGATCGGGTGGCTCGACGACTATGACAAGGTGAAGAAGGCGCACCATGCGGGCCTCGCCGGCAAGACCCGCCTGCTGCTCGAATTCATCATTGCCGGGGCCGCAACATGGATGATGGTGCGAACCGGCGGCACCGGGCTGCACTTGCCGTTCGTCAAGGAGACGGTGCTGGATCTCGGCTGGTTCTACATCGCGTTCGGAGCGTTCGTGATCGTCGCCTTCGGCAATGCGGTGAACCTGACCGACGGCCTCGACGGTCTCGCGACCATGCCGGTGATCATCGCGTCGATCGCCTTCCTGCTGATCGCCTACGTCGTCGGCAACGCCCGTTTCGCTGGCTATCTCGGCGTTCCGCACGTGCCCGGCGCGGGCGACCTCACCGTGCTCCTGCTGGCCATCGTTGGGGCAGGCCTCGCCTTTCTTTGGTTCAACGCGCCCCCCGCGGCGGTCTTCATGGGCGATACGGGCAGCCTTGCGCTTGGCGGAGCGCTGGGCGCAGTCGCGGTTGCGACCCATCACGAATTCGTGCTCGCCATCGTCGGCGGCCTGTTCGTGGTCGAGGCGCTCTCGGTCGTGATCCAGGTCGTCGTCTACAAGCGCACCGGCAAGCGCGTCTTCCTGATGGCGCCGATTCACCACCATTTCGAACATCTCGGCTGGTCCGAGCCGACCGTCGTGATCCGCTTCTGGATCATCAGCTTCGTGCTCGCGCTCGCCGGCCTCAGCACGCTCAAGCTGCGGTGACTGCGAAGCCGGCGCCGCACCCCTGCGCAGGCAGGGGTCCAGTCAAGAAAACTGGTCTGGGCTCCTGCCTTCGCAGGAGCACGGACGAATCGTGATCACGGCCCAGGCCTTCGCGGGCAAGCATTATGCAGTCTACGGTCTCGCGCGGTCGGGCTTGGCGACTGCTGAAGCGCTGCTCGCGAGTGGCGCGCGCGTCACCGCGTGGGACGACAGGCTGCTCCCCGGCGAAGGCCGGGGCCCAGGGCGGCGGGAACCGCTGCTCGGCAGCGGCCTGGACCCGGGCCTTCGCCGGGGAACGGAAATTGCCAACCTCAACGAGGTCGACCTCTCGCAGTTCGACAGCCTCGTCGTTACGCCCGGCCTACCGCTAAACCGCCACCCGATCGCCCAACGCGCCGGCCATGCCGGCGTGGAGATCATCGGCGACATCGAGCTGTTCGCCCGCGCCCGACCCGAGCTACCGCCGCACAAGGTGGTCGGCATCACCGGCACCAACGGCAAGTCGACGACCACCGCGCTCATCCATCACATTCTCCAGACGGCTGGCATCCCGACGACGATGGGCGGCAATATCGGCCTGCCGATCCTCGCCCAGGACCCGCTGCCTGAAGGCGGCGTCTACGTGCTCGAGTTGTCGAGCTACCAGATCGACCTGACCCAGAGCCTGGACTGCGACGTCGCGGTGCTGCTGAACATCACGCCCGACCATCTCGACCGGTACGAGGGCTTCGAGGCTTACGCGGCGTCGAAGCTAAGGCTGTTCGAGACGCAGTCAGCAGGGAAGCTGGCCATCACGAGTGAACAGGTTCATTCAACACCGGCGTTTCGCGATTGGACGAACCAACTCCCGCATGACCCCGGGATCACGATCCTCGAACTCCTCGAATATTCGATTTTCGACCGTAGTGAGCGTTTCACATGGCCGTCGCTTCAAGGTCCGCACAATCTGCAGAATGCGATGGCCGCGTCGATCGTTTGTCTCGACCTCGGCGTATCGGAGCACCGCATTCGCGAAGCCCTTCGCACCTATCCCGGCCTGCCCCACCGCATGGAACGGATCCGCGAAAAGGACGGCGTGCTGTTCGTCAACGACAGCAAGGCGACGAACCCGACCGCGACCGCTCCCGCGCTCGCCGCATTCGACAAGATCCGCTGGATCCTCGGCGGGCAGGCGAAGACCGACAATCTCGACGAATGCGCGCCGCACTTCGGTCACGTCCGCAAGGCCTATACCATTGGCGAGGCGAGCGAATTGTTCGCTGGACTCTTGTCCCCGCACATGGACGTGGCAGAGTGCGAAACGCTGGAGCGCGCGGTTCGGGAGGCCGCGGGCGA
>JBKPJK010000302.1:0-5532 GCA_046730635.1 Pseudomonadota bacterium
GCGCACGACCCCGTCGTCTTTCGGGCTCATATCGAGTCTGCGGCGCGGGGCAGAGCGTCCCCCTCCCCCCGCATCCCCCAGTCGTCCCGTGCCGCAACTAGGGAGATCGAAATGTCCAAGATGCTTGCGGCCGCCGGTGCGCTTCTCGCCGCCGCGGCGCTGGTAGTGCCCACCGCCAGTCAGGCGGAGCAAACCAACTCCGTCCGAGTCTCATACGCCGACCTGAATCTCGCTTCGCAGGCGGGGCAGGGCGTCCTGAAGCACCGCATCGTCGGCGCCGCGCGGGTCGTGTGCGTGATCGAGGACTCCCGCGAGATGGCTCTTCGTACGGCCACGAACGACTGCCGCGGCGACGCAGTCGCGAGAGCCTGGCCGGCCTATCAGGCGGCGGTTGGCGCGGCCCGGCGCGGTTCCGTCACGGTTGTGGACGCTGCGGCGCTGATCATCACCGCACGCTGACCATGCCGAAAACTCAGGCCGCCGCGCATGGAACGGTGCGCGGCGGCCTCGCTGTGCCAGAATTTGGCGCAAATCCTTGCATTCTTGAAGGAAAATAGCGCGCGCCGACCGCCGTTCGTCGATTGGCCGACCAACGAACGGCCTTTGTCGTCACGCCGACCAAATCACTGGCAGTCGTCGAGCGGCGAGCGACTTGCGCAAGTGTCTGAGGCATTTGGGTTGTGCGGCGCGGGGCAATCCCCTCCAAATCCCCAACGTCCCGCGCCGCGCAAAAAAGGAGACTCGAGATGTTGAAAGCTCTTACCGCGGCGGGTGCAGTCGTCGCATCGGCGCTGCTTCTTCCGACGGCATCGCTTGCAAGCACCGCGAGTGCCGCAGGTGACGAAGGAATCCAGACGGCCAAGGTTTCCTACGCCGACCTGGATCTCACCAATTCAAACGGCACCAGCGCCTTGCAAGGCCGCATCAAGGTCGCGGCAACGGGCGTTTGCGGTGCCGGCAACACACGGCCGGTCGAGCTGGCCGCCATCCAGGCCGACAAGCTCTGCGTGGACGGTGCAATCGCTTCTGCGCAGCCGGCCTTCAATCAGGCGGTCGCAGCGGCGCGCGGCGGATCGGTTACCGTGATCGGCGCCTCGTTGATCGTGGCCGCGCCCATCAAGTGAGCGTTTGAGACCGCCGCGTGCCCGCAACAGGGCGCGCGGCGGTTTTTCTTTGTCTAGCGTCCGGCGATCGCCCTGACGCGATCCGAATAGAGGCGGCCGACCGGCTGCTCTTCTCCGTCCGCGAGCCGCGCGATCCAGCGCCCCGAGGGGTTCCGGGTGAACCCGGTGATGAAATCCTTCCGAACGATCGCGGAGCGATGAAGCCGGACGAAAAGGTCCGGATCCAGGCCTTCCTCGAGCGCCGCCATCGAATGATGGATCAACCAGCTGCGCCGGCCGACGTGAAGCCGCATGTAATCTCGTTCCGCCGAGACGCGGTCGACGTCGCGAGAGGCGATGCGCACGAGTCCCGACAGGTCGGAAGCCCAGAACTCCTCGAGCCACTTCGAAGCCTTGCCGGGGGCCGGCTGTACCGACCTCTGCTCGAGATAGGCACGCGCGCGATCCAGCGCCCGTTGGAGCCGGAAAGGGTCGACCGGCTTCATCAGGTAATCGACCGCCTCCACCTCGAACGCAGCGACTGCGAATTGGTCGAAGGCCGTCACGAACACGACAGCCGGGGAAGGGGTTTGCTCCGTCAGAGCACGCGCAACGCTGATCCCGTCGAGGCCGGGCATGGCGATGTCGAGCAGAAGCAAGTCGGGGTTGAGGGCCTTGGTCAGGTTGATCGCGGACTCGCCGTCGCTCGCCGCTCCGACGAGCTGCGCTCCCTCCGCTTTCGCCAGGAGGAGCTGCAGCCGCTCGGTCGCGAGCGGTTCGTCGTCGGCAATGAGTACCCTAAGCAGCTTGTTCTCGGACATGCGTCTCCACCGGCATTGTGAGCGATACTTT
Organism: Pseudomonadota bacterium; assembly: GCA_046730635.1. Taxonomy (GTDB): domain Bacteria; phylum Pseudomonadota; class Alphaproteobacteria; order Sphingomonadales; family Sphingomonadaceae; genus Sphingomicrobium. Next base: position 1,956 of record JBKPJK010000302.1, read on the forward strand.
ATACCCACCGCCAGTCATCGGTCCGAATCTGCAGCTTGCCCGGCTCCCCCAGCGCGCCTCCAGCCTCTGACAGACATTGGCGAGGCCGAGGCCCGTTCCTTCGTGGGTGGCAGCCGGGAGTTGATCCTGGCCGCCGTGCTTCAAGTGATTGCTGATCTCGATCACCATGCGGTGATTGTCGAGGTGGCGCGCTTCGATGCGAATGACGACCGCCTTGCGGCTCTTCGAGACGCCATATTTGATCGCATTCTCGACGATCGGCTGCAGCACGAGCGCCGGCATACGCGCCTGCTCGAGCTCGCGCGGAACGTCGATCTCGACGTGGAGGCGATCGGGGAAACGGGCCTTCTCGATGTCGAGGTAAAGCCGCTGCAGGTCGATCTCCTCGGCTAGCGTCACGTCGGCGCCCGGGTCGAGCGACAGGCTCGTTCGGAAAAAGGTCGAGAGCGCGAGAAGCATCGTCTCCGCTCGATCGGTGCGGCCGGTCATGACCAGCGAGGACAGTGAGTTGAGCGTGTTGAACAGGAAGTGCGGATTCACCTGGTATCGCAAAGCCCGAACCTGGGCGGCCTGCGCGGCACTTTCCGCGTCGGCCAGGTGGCGCTGCGCCCCCAGCGATTCGGCCTGTGCCTGGTTGGCGAGGTAAAAGGCGCTCCAGCCGATGAAGAAGAAGAGCCAAACGACCGCCGCGTCGAGCGAATAGCGAATGCGTTTCATTGGATCGAGGTCGCGGGCCTTGGGCATGGTCAGGACCAAGGGTTCCTGCGCCGTCCGCTCGATCCGGATCTGTTGCCCCTGTTCGACCACGGTGAAGCCTTCCCGCGCCTGGAAGCGGAACTCTTCCTTGCTCGGGTGCATCATATCCTCGAGCAGGATGAGGGTGCCGCCCATCCCCAGAGAGGCGATGGCCGACGCCACGGCCGCTACGATCGCCTTCCTTCTGATGGTCACCCGCTCGTTCAGCGAGGCAATGGTGAGATAGATGAGGCCGGTAAGAAAAATGCCGATGGCAATGATCACCAGCTTGTTTTCAAGCGTCGTCCAGGGGTCCGTGCCGAGAAACGCCCTGGCGACGACCGTCAGGGCGTAGAAGAACCAGAAGCCGAGGATCGATTTGACCGCGAGCGGCCAATCGCTGAACCGCGTCCGCACGGCCGGTGGTGGAGTCATGAACATTGTCATCGTCATGTCTTAAAACGCCCGTCCCGCAAACCGCCCTCTGCCCATTGGCAGAAGCTTCGGCGCAGCCCGTCGAAACGCGGCCGTAAAAGTCCTCGGAACGCTCGCGCTCTCCCCTCGTTTCAGTCGTGCAATGTTAGGCCATGGAGAAGCTCTTGTGAATGACGGCGACAAGAAAGAAGCACCGCCTCCGCCGGTGTTGTCGAACCCGCCGGAACGCGAGCTCGAACGGAAGCTGAAGCGCCACCCGGACGACCAGGATGCCAAGGCCGATGTCGGTAGCGACGAGTCCATGGACGCATCCGATCCGCCTGCAGCGGTTCAGCCTGGATCATCGGATGAACCCGTGCCCTCATCGGGCTTCCCGGAATAATCCCCATAGTCCACAGTTACGCGGCCGTCACAAAAACGCAGCGGCGTTGCAACAAATCAACAATCCACAGTTTTGAGGGCTTCGGTCAATTTCTGGCCTAGACGCAGTGACTCCCCTCTGATTCAATATGAATGGGGGGTGGGACTGTGGTTAAGCAATATGTAACTGAAACCGCAGCATGATCCCGCCTGGGAACTGAGGAGTCGGGTTCATGATTACGCGGACCAGCCAGCCGGCCAGTGGCGCGATGCTCATCTCCGAGATGAAGGAATTTGCGAGCTTTCCGAAGGCTACGCAACGCTACATCCGCCGTTCGCTCGATGTTGCATATTCGCGACGGGACCCCCTCGAATGCTGGGCCCGCGACGAGGGCGAAGGCGCTTCGATCCGTGCCCAGGGACGGCTCTACAAGCAGCTGGACCATCTTCGTCTCCAGGTTCCGGACGACAGCGGCCTCGACATGATCGAGCCGTTCATCGGCATGCTGATCACCATTTCGGCCTTCGACCTCGGCCAGGACCGTCTGCAGAATTTCGCGGCCTATCGCTTCCTTTACGAGCGCCTCATCGGTGCCGCGGCCCGTCCGTGGCTGCCTTCGGCCTTCTGTGCCGCTGCAGCACTGCCGCACCTCCATCCGGATCGGCGCCGCATCCTGCTTCAGTCGATCAGCGAGAGCGCCGCAACTGCTCCCGGCTGGTCGAGCCGCGAGCCAGTATTCTGGCCGGAGTGGGTCGAGAAGGTCGACCTCAAGGCGGCGGCTTAAGCCAAAGCGCTCAGGCGCTCGCGGGCGCCTTCACCGACGGAAAGATTTTCGCGAGCTGGCGAATGCTGTCCTTAGCATTCTTGTGGTGCAGGAAGATGACCCCAGCCGCTTCGTAAGCGGCGCGATGTTTTTCGCGATCGTCCACCAGCACGTCGCCCGGATGCATGTGCTTGTGCTTGTCTCGCGCCATGCAGGTGATGATCGGCACCCCCGGAAAATGCTGCGCCGCCCATTCGACCTTCTGCGGCGCTGCCCAGCTGCCGACCGGAAGTCCCGTCAGGATCGTCGGCTTCAGGTGCTTGACTGCGCCGAACAGCATTTGGGCATCCGGCATCTCGTCGAGCGCGCCATAGAAATTCTTCGCGTTGGCGAGGCGCTTCCAGAAGGCGCCTCGGCCGTGCCTGGCTATGAACTGCTTCGGTCCCGATCCCAGGAGCTCCCGCGCTCCCCGGTCGAAATCCGCGAGGACCCCGTCTGCATCGAGGAAGAGGCGAGGCCCGGGCATTAGAAGCGCGCCGGTTGGAGATCGATGTCGATCGGGGCCGGCAGATGCTCCCAGCCTTGGTCGCGGAGGACGTCGTTGCTCTCGCGCGGCTTGCGTCCGGGACCGAGCGACCAGGTGATGTGATAGGTCGACCCATCGGGCCGCTCGGTGGTTCCGTCGAGCTCGACCACCAGGCATTCGAGGCTGATGCCGTCGTCCGCTCGACCCACGACGCGAGCTTCGGGCCGGCGGGGCAGGGGCGTTTGCGGGCTCGCTCCGACCCGAAGGGTGACGTGATCGGCGATCACATTCTCATACTTTGGCGGGAAGCGGTCGAGCAGCATGGAGCGCTCGTCGGTCGGCAGCTTCCAGCCGGTCACGGTTCCAGGCTTGGCCATGACAACCCGACTCCGAACGCCTGGATCAGTTCCGAGCGCCGATCCGTTCGACCAGATCCCGGGCGAAATCGATCAGAGTGTCGTCGCGCGCACCCATGATCAGGATCCGATCGCCGCGCTGCGCCTCGGCAACCAGAGCGTCGCCGATCTTCGCCCGTTCGGGAATGTGCTGGGACTTGCCGCCGCGCTGCGTCACCGCTTCGGCCAGCCAATCCGAACCCCGAGTCCGCTCGACCGTCCCGCCCTGGTAGACCGGGTCGGGCAAATAGAGGCGATCCCCGGCCGCCATTCCTTCGGCAAGGCTCTCCGCAAGCTCCTCGCCCATTTTCGAAAGCGGTCCGTAGCCGTGTGGCTGGAACATGATCAGCAGACGCCCAGGC
>JBKPJK010000303.1:0-3414 GCA_046730635.1 Pseudomonadota bacterium
TCTCCGCAGGGATGGATTTCCTCCTCGCGCTTCTGCTCGCGGCAGGACTTTCGATCTCGACGATCATCATCAGCCTGTTCGGCCCCACTCCCGAGTTGGTCGCGAGCTTCGCCTGGGTCCTGGCTGCGAGCTTTGTCGTGAGCGGCGTGCTGCTGCTCGAGGTCGCCAGTTGCGCGGACGAGTCCGCGGGCCGCTGACTGGATGCAGCGGACTGGCTTCGGCATAAGCGCTGCAAATGTTCGATAGCTCGCCGGACCTGTCCGTGAACACCGTCGCCGAGATCGTTCGGCTTGCGCTCGCGCCCGTCTTCCTGCTGAGCGGCATCGGGGCATTCCTCAACGTCCTGGCGGCGCGACTCTCGCGGATTGTCGATCGGTCGCGCGAGATCGAGCCGCGGCTTCTTGCCAGCCGCGGGGCCGAGCACGACCGCTGGATCATGGATCTGAAGATCCTCGACCGGCGTATGTCGCTCGTCGGCTGGGCAACCGGCCTCTCGGTAACTTCGGCCATATTGACCTGCTTGGTCGTGATCCTGCTCTTCGCGGCGAATATCATTCGCACGCGCCTGGGGACCGAGATCGCCTGGCTGTTCATCGCCTCCATGGCCTCGATCGGCGCGGGGTTTGCCGTGTTCCTCGTGGAGACCGCCATTGCATCACGCGCCGTACGGGTCCGATCGGAACTGCTGCAGCACACGGTGGACGAGGGCGACTAGCGCGCTTATCGGCAGGCGCGAGCTAACCTCGAGGGAACATTCATGAATCGCGCCGATCCGTCCGCCAGCCAGGTTCTCGACCGCGTATTGGTTCTGGAGATGGTGCGGGTAACCGAGGCTGCGGCGATCGCCGCGTCGAAATGGATCGGTCGCGGCGACAATGACGCGGCCGACGCCGCCGCCGTGGAGGCGATGCGCATGGCTCTCAACGAACTGCCGATGGATGGCACCGTTGTCATCGGCGAAGGCGAGCGCGACGAGGCGCCGATGCTCTATATCGGCGAGAAGGTCGGCTCCGCGCTCGACAGCGGACCCAAGATCGACATCGCGCTCGATCCACTGGAGGGGACGACGCTCACCGCAAACGCGGGACCGAACGCCCTGGCCGTGCTGGCCATCGCCGAGAACGGTTGCCTGCTGAACGCGCCCGACGTCTACATGGACAAGCTGGCGGTCGGGCCGGGTTATCCTGAGGGTACCATCGACCTTGCCCGTTCGCCCTCGGAGAACGTCCGAGCCATTGCGAAAGCCAAAGGCGTCGATCCAAGCGAAATCATTGCGTGCGTTCTGGACCGTCCGCGGCACGAGGCGATCATCGCTGAGCTTCGCGGGCTCGGCTGCGGGATCAAGCTCATCCCAGACGGCGACGTTGCCGGAGTGATCGCGACCGCCGATCCGGAGACGGGGATCGACGTTTACATGGGATCGGGCGGCGCTCCGGAGGGCGTGCTGGCGGCGGCTGCACTGCGCTGCGTCGGCGGCCAGATCCAGGGCCGCCTACTGTTCCGCAACGACGATGAGATCGCGCGGGCGCACCGGTGGGGCATCGAGGATCTGAATCGGATCTACACCCTGCAGGACATGGCGAAGGGCGACTGCATCTTCGCGGCGACAGGAGTCACCGACGGCTCGCTGCTGAAGGGCGTTCACAAAGGCAAGCGCTGCGTGACGACGGAGAGCGTCGTCATGCGCGCGAGCACCGGGACGATCCGCCGGGTATCCACAGAATATCACGACCTGGAGCACCGCGGACTCTAGACCCGCGATTCCCCGAGTCTTACCTTCGCGGCCATGGGGGTGGCGCTCAACATCGAACGGTCGGTCATGGGTCAGCCGTGGCGCTGGCGCCGTGAGCCCGATCCATCGATGGCGATGGACACGCTGATCGACGAGCTGCTTCTCGGCCGCGGGGTGAGCCGCGACGATCTGCCCCGCCATCGGGACCCAAAGATCCGCGATTTCTTGCCCGACCCATCTTGCTTCCGCGACATGGACAAGGGCGCGAGGCGGCTCGCCGACGCGATTCAGAAGGGCGAGGCGATCGCGATCTTCGGCGATTACGACGTCGATGGCGCCACGAGCTCGGCACTTCTGGTGCTGCTCCTGAGGCGGCTGGGCGCCGAGCCGATGGTCTACATCCCCGACCGGTTGATGGAGGGCTACGGGCCTTCGGGCAGAGCGTTGGTCGAGCTCAAGGAGCGCGGAGCAAGCGTCGCCGTCTGCGTCGACTGCGGAGCACAGGCGTTCGAAGCGCTCGAGGAAGCCGCCGCAGCCGGGCTCGACGTCATCGTCGTCGATCACCACCAATGCGCGACCCTGCTCCCGCTGGCCCACGCTTTGATCAATCCCAATCGGCTGGACGAGAGCCACGACGGCGCTGCTCACGGGCATCTGGCTGCGGTCGGAATGGCCTTCCTGCTCGGCGTTGCGCTGCTGCGCGAGCTCAGAAGCCGCGGCTTCTTCGAGGCGCTTGCGGAGCCGAAGATCATCGACCTGCTCGATCTCGTTGCGCTTGGCACGGTCGCCGACGTCGCGCGGATCAAGAACCTCAATCGCGCATTCGTGACCCAAGGCCTGAAAGTCATGGCCGCGCGGCAGAACATCGGACTCACCGCCCTCGGGGAAGCTGCGCGGCTGGTGAAAGCCCCGTCATGCCGCGATCTCGGCTTTGCGCTGGGCCCGCGGATCAATGCCGGCGGACGGGTCGGCAAATCGGATCTTGGAGTGCGGCTCCTGACCTCGACCGATCCGGAGGAGGCGCGGGCCATCGCGGCCGAGCTCGATCGCCTCAACGAGGAACGGCGAGCGATCGAGATGCTCGTGTGCGAGCAGGCTGAGGAGCAGGCCGCGAAGTTGAACGGCGCCCCCGTCCTGACCGTCATGGCTCCCGGCTGGCACCCCGGCGTGATCGGCATCGTCGCCGGTCGCATCAAGGAGCGCTTCGGACGTCCGGCCATCGTCATCGCCGAGACCGAGGACGGAACGGGAAAAGGCTCGGGCCGCTCGATCTCTGGCGTCGACCTGGGCGCAGCCGTGCTGGCCGCGAAGGACAGCGGATTGCTCGTGGCGGGCGGCGGTCACGCGATGGCTGCGGGCCTCACGTTGGGCCCCGGTGCGCTCGAACCATTCCGGCAATTCATCAGCGAGCGGCTTGCGACGGATGTCGAGAAAGCGTTGGGCGACCGGGCATTGCTGCTCGATGCCTTGCTCTCTCCCGGTGGCGTTTCGGGCCATCTCTGCGACGCTCTCGACTCGGCGGGGCCGTATGGCGCCGGCTGGCCGAGCCCGCGCGTCGCGGCCGGTCCGGCGCGACTCCTCAAGACAGGCATCGTCGGCGACGGTCATGTCAGGGGGCTCGCCTGCGGCGACGACGGCAAGAGCTTCAAGTGGATCGCCTTCCGCTCCGCGGGCACGGAGCT